>CAZBBI010000008.1:0-14221 GCA_964490135.1 uncultured Candidatus Peribacteria bacterium | reverse complement strand
ATAAACGAATCTACAAACTTTGGATTAGACTTAAGCAGTATTAATAACTTAGAAACATTCTCCAGCGAACTCGTTATTCCGTTGATATTAAACTTTTTGTCTCTAGTTGCATTAATGTCATAAAAAACAGCTAAATCATTTTCAATAAATGTAATATCTGAATAAATTTGTGACCATCTTACCCGGTATTTTTGAGCTCTTTCTAAAATATCTTGACCACTTACAAGTGCCTGTTGTCGATCATATCCATCCTTTTTTTCTTGTTTGGCGATCTCTTCATCAAGGTTTACCAGGATGTTTTTTAATTTTGTTTTTTCAGTGGATAGAGATTTTTGTTTTGACCCAACAAAAACGCTAAGTCCAACTACTCCAATTAAGAAAAATACAAAGAGATAAGACCATAGGGATCGTTTTTTAGAAGTAGACAGTAGGTCGGATGTTTTTGTAGAATCTTTTGTCATTTTTTGTTTTTATTTCCTTTCATATTCTATTATGATCATGCTGAATGCAATTTCAAGGTAATATTGGTATTTTAGTGTTTGGACGAAAGATTCTTAAAAAAAATCCAAAGACATCTTTGCAGTTTTTCTTAGGGAAAACGAATGATGACAATGTAGATTTTAATAAGAATCTATGGGAGAAAGCTCTCACCGAAATTTTAGAAAAATTTACTAAGTTTGGACGAATTGGTGTTTTTGTTGATCGAAAAAATTTAGAAACACAATCATTTTTTCAAAAACTAGATATTTCTAAATTTAAATATACAAAACAAGACAGAAGATCGGAATCTGTTCCAAAGATTTCAATATACACAGTACAGGCCTTGAAACATATGGCGGAAGAAGGGTTAGCTGATTCAGTTGAATTTCGTCGACTGGCCAGGAAATTTATTCGTCAGACTAAAAATTCAAACTGTGATAGTTTGTTTTTTCCAGAATTTATTTTTGGAGAAGATAAAACAAAACAAATTTTGCAACAGATAGCAGGGACGCAACTAAAAGTTTTTACACCAGATGATTTTTTTGATGAAGATATCAAGTCCTCAGGAAAACAAAATATAGAAATTTTTTATAAAAACGAAGATCCTGTTTTTTTGAAAAAAAGAGCTGAAAAAATTTTAAGAACAAAATTAAATAAAAATTCTTTAGCCCCAAGAGGGACCCTATAAATTAATCTCATGTATTTTGATTCTGCAGCAACGACTCCGCTTGATCCTCGAGTGAAAGAAGCCATGATTGGAGTTATGGATGTTTATGGTAACGAGAACTCTAAGCATTGTTATGGATTTGAGTCACGAAAAAAAATAGATCAAGCGTTAGGGCGGATTGCTAAAGTATTGGGAGTAGCTAGTGATCAAATATTTCTAACTTATTCGGGAACCGATAGTAATCGCAAAACCATAAAGGCCGCAGTGAGACGCTTTGGGGTTGATAATTGTTATTGTTCTGCAGTTGAACACAGTTCTGTTTTAGATGAGATAGGTCAACAAAATTGGTTTGATCCAAGGGGAAGCGATTGGGATAAATTAATCACAAAAAACCCAAAATTCTTAGCGCTTATGCAGGCAAATTCTGAGACAGGGGCTATTTATGAAGGGACTAAATTGCGTGAGAATTTCCCTAAAGCGTTAATTTTACGAGATTTTTCTCAAAGTTTTGCTAAAGGGATAAAACCTGATTTTGAAAATTGTGATTTTGGTACCTTTGCACCACAAAAAATTTATGGACCCAAGATGGTGGGAATTTTGTATGTCAAAAACCCAGAAATGTTTAGTGAGATTTCTAAAGATTCACACACTAAAAATGTTTTTTTGGCAGAAGGTGCGGCGAAAGCCTTTGAGTTATGGGAAAAAGAAGTTGAGCAAGATGTGATTAAATTTAAATCTTGGCAGAAACAAATAGAAGAATGTTTTTTAAAAAACATTTCAAATATAAAAATTCATGAACAAGGGTTTAAGCGGGTTTCTGGACTTATAAATATAGCAATAAAAGGCATTCGAGGCGGAGAACTTATGACTATTTTGTCTTCAGAAGAAGAAATTGCGATTTCCACGGGATCGGCGTGTAGTTCAGACATCTTGTCTCCAACACAAGTCATTAAGTATATTGAAAAAGATTCCATCTGGCAATTCCCAGTTCGCATAGGGCTACACAAATTCCTAACAGACGAGAATATTGATGATTTTTGTGAAATTTTTGTCCACTATGTAGAGGATATGCGTAGCCATTAAAATCAAAAAATAATAAAAATTGTATACAAAGTTCATGTTTTTTTTTATAATAAAAAAAGAAATATTAAAAAACACAAAACCATGACAGAACAAGACTCTGATTTAAGTGAAGAAATGATTGTTTCGGGGCAATTAAACAGTGAAGGAGCTCCTGGTCGAATTTTATTTGAAAAACTTCATGAGTTGGAAAATTTTCTTACTCACTATGGTCGAGCAGCAAACAGTGAAGAGTCACGCATGAAGCTCAAGAACGACAAAGAAAAACTTGAATCTTTGGGGTGTCTTTTGCCAGAAGATGAGGTTGGTTTGAAAACAATTATTAATGATGCGACAGAATCGTTGAAGCAAATTATGTTTGAGCAAGTAACCTCTATGTTTAAAAGTCACAAATCACATCATCAAGAAATTTTAGAAGCAGTAGAGCAATTTCATGTTGATGTAGGTCATGCAATCTCACGAGATCTTTTAGATCATGCAGAAAACTTAAAAGAAGAACACAGAGATGCTGCTAACAAAGAATTTTTTCAACCGAAACAATCAACTTCAGAATCATCACATTTATAAATAAATGATAGATCAAGAAGAAAAAATAACTAGCGAGGATTTAGGCCAAGAATTTGATCAATTTTTATCAAACTGGAGGAGCTTTTTGGCTTCAGAGCTAAAAGAAGATGATCGTTTAATGAAAATTTTTGAATACTTAGATGGTCTTAAGCTTATACGTTTTAAGTGGATGAATGAGGCCGCGGTAACCCCAATAAAACAAAGTTTATCTTTTCTGGAAAAAAAGCTGTTTTTGTCTAATCAAGAAATAAAAGAAATAGAACAAACGTTAGAGAACGTGATAAATAGTGAGCAATCGCTCGTTGAAGGTGTAGAAAGCATTTCAACATCCGTAAAACAGGTTATTCGTAAGAAGCCAGAAGAAAGTAAAAATTTTAGCTCAGCGCTTACTCATTTAGCAGAAGGTCGACAGCGATGTTTGAATATTATGTCAATAGTTGACGACACGGAAGAGCATAAAGAGTTAAGAAAGTCGGCGGGTACAGATGAACTAACAAAACTTCCAGTTAGGCGTATTTTTGATGAAAACCTTTTGGGGGTTTTGTCTAATAAAAAACGAAACCCTGAACGATATGTTGCTTTGCTGTTTATTGATATTGATTTTTTTAAACAATTTAATGATAAATACGATCATCTAGTGGGAGATGAGATTCTTAAGATTGTAGCAAAAACCATGAAAGAGTTAATTCGCTCTGGAGATAGTGTTTATCGTTGGGGAGGGGAAGAGTTTGCCATTATTTGTGAGGGGGGAGAGGCAGTTTCTTTCGCAGAAAGACTTCGAAAAAGTATCGAAGAGATTGATATAAGTGCCATGCTTGATAAAAAAATAGACTCAATTACTGTTTCAATAGGTGTTAGTGAGGCAAGAGAGAATGATACCCCCAAATCAATTGTGGGACGTGCAGACGAAACAATGTATACGGCAAAAAGAGAAGGAAGAAATTGTGTGTATTTTGATGGTGGGGGTGAAATCAGCAGAATAGGTAAAAAGAAATAAAATCGAAACAGTTGGCTATAAATTCTCTTTTTTATTGTGCTTTTATTGGCCTCAACTAACACTAGATTCTAAAGTTAGATTTTTTTTAGTAAAAAAAAAGCTTGACAGCGACTGTGTTCTTACTAGAATCGCTCGGCTTTTTTAGCTTTTGTTTCCTCATTTATCCGCTATGGCAAAGGACGAGAACATCGAAGTAGAGGGAGTCGTTAAAGAAACACTTCCAGGGTCAGAATTCTCAGTAGAATTAACGACCGAAGGCTTTGAAGGTCACATTGTCCGTGCTAAAATGTCTGGTAAAATCAGGATGCATTATATAAAAATTGTTCCAGGAGATAGGGTTCGGTTGATTATGACCCCTTACAACTTGGAAATAGGACGTATTACTTATCGACTTAGATAACATGAAAGTAAGATCATCGGTTAAGAAAATTTGTAAACTTTGTCAGGTAATCCGACGAAAGGGAGTTGTGCGTGTTATTTGTAGAGACAAAAAACATAAACAACGACAAGGTTAATTAGAAAAGTAATTTAAATTATAAAATATGCGTATTGCAGGAACAAATATTCCATCGGAAAAAAGGCTAATAATTGCCTTAACTTATATTTATGGGATAGGCGATCTTAGATCTCTCGAGATTTGTGAGAAATCAAAGATCGACAAATCGGTTCGTGTTAAAGATTTAAGTACGGATCAGGAGGAGGTACTTAGAAAGATTCTTGCCGACTCAGGATTCGTTTTGGAGTCAGACCTAAAGAGAGAGGTCTCACAAAACATAAAACGTCTTCAAGATATTGGTTCTTATCGTGGATTTAGACATCGACGAAAGTTGCCAGTTAGGGGACAGAGAACAAAAACCAATTCTCGTACGAAGCGAGGGAAAAAGGGGACAGTTGCTAATAAAAAGAAAGTTACTAAATAAATCTATAAATGGCTATTAAAAATACTAAGAAGCGGATACGGAAAAGTTTTGAAACAGGGAAGGTTTTTATTAAAGCAAATTATAATAACACAATAGTAACTCTTACTGATCCTAGTTCGAACGTTTTAGCTTGGAGTACTCCTGGAGCAAACGGATTTAAGGGGGCAAGACAGTCTACTCCTTATGCGGGGCAAGTTTCTGCTGAAGCTGTGGCGGAAAAAGCACAAGCATATGGTATTTCTTCTGTTGATGTGTATGTAAATGGTATGGGCCCAGGAAGAGATCAAACAATTCGAGGGCTTATAAATAAAGGACTTGATGTTACTTCTATTGCAGATACTACGAGAGTTCCTCATGGGGGATGTCGTTCAGAACGACAACGAAGAATTTAAAAAATTAATTATAAACTTATTTTATGAGATACACGGGATCAAAAGCACGACAATGTAGGAGAGAGGGGGTAAACCTTTTTGGTTCTCCTAAATATCAAAAAATAATTGCAAGAAGACCTGGTATACCTGGTATGCATGGGGGGAAGCGTCTTGGGAAAATGACAGAATATGCGAAGCAGCTAAGAGAAAAGCAAAAAGCAAAGCGAATATTCGGTCTTTCTGAGAAACAATTTAAGAAATATTTTGATAAAGCAGATCGTTCTAGAGAAGTTACAGGAGATAAACTTTTGGAGCTTTTGGAGAGACGACTTGATAATGTTATTTTTAGAGCAGGAATTGGTCTAACAAGAATGCAAGCAAGACAGTTTGCTTCTCATGGATTGTTTACTGTAAATGGACGAAAAATAGATATTCCATCTATTGAAATTCGAGAAGGAGATATCATTGAAGTTAAGGCATCTAAAAAATCTTCACCGATTTTTGCCAAAAACAAGGAAGAGATGAAAGATTATGTTTCTCCAGATTGGTTAAAGGTGGACACAGGAGCTATTAAGATAGAAATAGTTTCTATCCCCGAAGTTAAGCATTTTGAACAAATGATAAACACACAACCTATTGTAGAGTTTTACTCTCGATAAAATAAATAAAAATAATAATTTTTAAAAACTTACAACATGCACATCCTTCACGATACAATTGGAGTTCCAAAATTAAAAATTGACAAAACTGGCAAAAATTTTGCAACTTTAACTGTGGGACCATTACCTTCTGGGTATGGTATGACAATTGGAAATGCGTTACGACGAGTTCTTCTGTCTAGTTTACCTGGAACAGCTGTGACTGCCGTAAAAATAACAGGAGCTACTCATGAGTATTCAGCTATTGATGGAGTAATTGATTCTGTTTTAGATATAATCCTTAATTTACGAACATTGAAACTTAGAAAACACTCAAAAAATGTTGAAATAGTTGATGTTCCTTTTGTAAAAAAGGGAGAAGTTACAGCAAAAGATCTTAAAGTTTCAAGTGATATTGAGATTCTTGATCCAGCTCAGGTTATTACAACTTGTGATGGAGCTAGTCCGAAGATAAAAATGCAAATTCGAGTGGAGCGTGGTGTTGGATATAAAATTATTACTAATGAGGACAGTGTGGAAGAAGCTGATCCAGAATTTATTTTAATTGACTCTAACTTTTCACCCGTAAAAAAAGTAAAATATGAAGTAGTCCCAGCTCGGGTAGCTGATCAAACAAACCTAGATCAACTAAAATTAGAAATAGAAACAGACGGAAGCCTGGAAGCAGAAAGCTCAATAAAGCTTGCATCAGGAATATTAGAAAGTTATTTCAAGCTATTCAACGCAGAAGATGCTTATACGGATGAAGATTTTACAACAAGTTTCTCTGCAATAAAAGAACGAGAAGAGGCAGAAAAAGCAGCTTCAGCTGCAGTTGAAGAATCATTTACACCAATTGATATTTTAGGATTCTCACAAAGAACACTTAACGCATTAGTGAATGGAGGAATTACTTCTGTTGAAGAATTGCTAAAAACACCAATGAGTCAGCTATCTCAACTAAGAGGGTTCGGTCAAAAAGCAAAAACTGAGCTTGAAGAAGTTTTGAGAGAGAGAGGGTATACAAATAACGTTGCAGTTCCTACTACTAACAAAGAACAATAACATGAGACATAGAAATACGAAGGCGACTTTGAATAGACCAGCTGACCAGCGAAAAGCTATGGTTAGGAGTCTTATTTCTTCTTTATTTTTGTATGGTAAAGTTAAAACTACAGATGCTAAGGCGCGTGCGCTTTCATCTGCAGCGGAAAAATTGATTACAAAGATTAAAGGAAAAGACGACATGAATGCTATCCGTGAATTAAAAAAAGTTATTTACACGGAAGAGTCTTCAAAAAAAGCACTTTTATATGTAAAAGAATCAAAAAAAACTTCTGGTTTTACTCGAATCACTAAAATTGGATTTCGAGCAGGAGATAGTGCGCTTCTTATGCAGGTAGAGTTAATTAATGAATAAGCAATTAAAATTAAAAGATGAAAAAAACAACACTGAGACAGAACGTTACAAATGCAGATCGAAAATGGTTTGTTCTTGACGCAGATAATAAAACTCTAGGTGAAATAGCAACGGGGATTGCTAATGTTCTACGAGGGAAGGATCGTGTCGATTACACACCACATGTAGATGGAGGAGCCTTTGTAGTTATTATTAACGCTGAAAAAGTAAGAGTTACCGGAAAAAAAGAAACAGATAAAAAATATTATCGTCATTCTGGATATCTTGGGCACTTAAAAACAGAAACATTGAAAACTGTTCGAGAGAAAAATCCTACAAGAATTTTAGAAGAAGCTGTAAAAGGAATGCTTCCTAAAAATAAACTTCGTAAGCACCAAATGAGAAGACTCTTTTTGGTTATTGGAGACAACAATCCACACGAAGCACAAAAACCCGAAACATTATCTCTATAAATACATTATACTATGGCAAAGAAAGGAGCTTATTTTTACGCAAATGGAAAACGGAAAAGTGCAGTCGCAACTGTCCGACTTTATCCACAAGGATCAGGTGATATTTCTATCAATGGTCAGTCAATAAGAGACTGGGCAGATAGTGATGAAATATTTTTTCGAATAGGAAAGCCGTTAAACTTATTAGGGGTGAGGAAGGAAATTGATTTAGAAATTATTACAAAAGGAGGTGGTAAAGTAGCACAAGCAGATAGTATCGTGCTAGGAATCGCTAGAGCCTTTGTAAAAAAAGATCCAGCATATCGAGAGCAACTTAAGACAGAAGATCTTCTTACACGTGATAGTCGAGTGAAAGAACGTAAAAAACCAGGACGAGCTAGAGCACGTAAATCAAGACAGTGGTCTAAGCGATAAAAAATTTATTACAACGAACAAAGAAAACAGCTTTCGAGCTGTTTTTTTCTTAACAAGATGCAGATGGTGTGATATAATGAACGGATGTTTGAACCTTTATCAACAAATAACCCGATTGTAGTTTTGTTTATTGCCGCAATGCTTGGTGCTTTTTTGGGGATTAGGCGGCAAATGGCAGCCAAAAAAAGTAAACATAAAAGTTTTATGGGACTTAGGACCATGACTCTTCTTTCTACCATGGGAGCGATATCTACACTTTTCCCAAAGGAAATGCCATATCTGCCCGTTGTTTTTTTTGTTGGACTGATTGCGTTAATAACTATTGTTTATGCAAACGGAGCATTTAATTTTAAACGGATTGGACTTACAAGTGAGTTGACCGCTTTTATTGTTTTTTGGATAGGTGTTTTAGTTGGACTGGAACAGCAAATTTTAGCAATCCTGCTTACCATCTTTATTGCTATTCTAAACGGATTTAAGACTCAATTACACAGTTTTGCAGGCACATTGAAGCCAAGTGAATGGACGGGAGCGTTACAGTTACTGGTTATATCTGGTGCAGTTTTACCTTTTTTACCTCGTGATCCAATTGATCCATGGGGAGCAATAATCCCATTTAATATTTGGTTACTGGTTATCCTTATATCTGGTATTGGATTTTTGGGGTATTTTTTAACAAAATTTTTAGGAGCAAAAGGTGGAATTCCTATGACGGGATTTTTGGGGGCAATTGTTTCCAGTACAGCTGTTACAACTTCAATGGCGACTCAATCTAAACAATCTAAACTTACAGGGATTTTTTCAGTAGGAATACTAATAGCGGTAGCAACAATGCAATTGCGAGTTGTTATTGAAATTTTACTTTGGGGTGATGGCCAAATAAATATTACGACTATTTTAGTGCCACTTGCTATGTCGATTGTAGCTGCTTTATTTAGTGTTTATTTCTTTAAAATTACATCAAAAAATCATAATTTATCTGCTATAAAATCTGACGTAAAGCTTGAAAGTCCATTTGAACTTATGCCAGCATTGCAGTTCGGATTAGCCTTTATTGTAGTACTTCTTGCCCTTTCTATTAGTAAGCAGCATCTTGGGTCCTCTGGTATCTATATGACATCGATACTGTCTGGATTTGTCGACGTAGATGCGATTGTACTTTCTACACTTGAGTCGGTTAAGAATGGGAAAATGGAAGCGAAAACAGCTGAGAATGCTATTTCTTTAGCTATTTTTATGAATACTTTGATTAAAATTGTTTATGTGGCAATTTTGGGATCAAAAAAACTTATAAAGAAGATCGCGATTAGTTTAAGTATTACTTGTTTAATTGGTGGTATAGTTCTTGTTCTTGTTTAAGCAAACCAGATAGCAACTTGTTCTGAATCAAAAACAAGTAATAATCCTAAAAATATCAGCACAATAGCTCCAATAAAATTAGCCACTTGAACAAGTTTTGGACTAAAAACTTTTAACGACAGAGTTTTTATTGCGATAGTAAAAACTACAACATCATCCAAAATATAAGCAAAATCATAGATAAAAAGAGCAGTTAAGTTCTGCCAACTTGGTAATTCCAAGGAAATTAAAGTACTTGTGAAGATGGTAGGAATCGCAACAGAACAAAGTAGTTCCAAGGAATTAACTGAAAAAGCTAAAATAACAACTCCTAAAAGGACAAGAATCATGCTGTCTTGAGACAATATATCAGATAGTCTCTGATGAAATTTTTTCTTACTTTCCCCATCTCTAACATCACAATCTATTCCTTTGTTTTTGGCATTTATCATGGTGAAAATACCTGCAATAATAGACATTATACCCACTACGACAAAAACCCATGACATAATTGAGGTAGCCAAATATTGAGTCACGGCTTGAAATCCATAAAGGTAAGCTAAAAGTGCTCCCATATAAATAATCGCTGAACTTCCAATAAAAACACCACCAATAAGCCATCGTTTCCTACGGCTCTCCATTGGTAATAAAAACCCAAGAAGAATGAAAAGTGTCCACATAGCACACGGATTAAATCCATCAACAAGCCCTAAGACAAAGCTCATAATTGGCCAGAAGTAGTCTACCATCCCCGAATACCAAGCACCGTCTAACCCAAAATCGCCAAACGTAGTTTGTGCCTCGGCAAATACGGGAGACGTAACACTAAGTAGCAAAAATAGTAGAATTTTCATTTTTTAGTTAAAATTTATTTTTAGATTTTTCCCCACCGCCAAACACCATAAAACCTCCAACAAAAGTTATAAGAACGACTCCTCCGATAATAAATCCTAATTTTTTCTTGTCGATGGGAGGCGCTTGAATATCAGACGCATCTCCAGTAGGAGGACCATAGTTCTTTTCCATTAATTCTAATATTTTTTCTTCGCTAAACCCGACAAAAACATCTTTATTAATGATGTTTGTAGGAACTCCTGTTGAGGTAGCATTTAGCTCTTTTAAACGTTTTTCCATTAATTTTTTATTTTCTGGATTATGCCAAACCTCATATTCCTTGATAATAATATTTGGATAAAGTGCTTTTAACGTTGGTAGCCAAGCTTTTTCTACTTGGCAGTGAGGACACTCTGCTCCATGAAAAAACTCTAAGATTGGTGTATTTAATATTGAAATATTTTCAGCATTTCCGATAACAGATATGCAAACTCCCAATATTAAGAAGCCAAAACCAAGAAATATTTTTTTACCCAGCTTTAATTTCTTGCCAATATGGGTATTTCCGAAATCGTTAAAAGGTGACATCATAAATTTAGTAAATTTAGTAAATTTAGTTTATTTACTTTTACGTTTTTGCAAATAAAAAGAGATTATTTAGGGGTAATCTCTTTTTTGCTTTCTTTAGATAATAATTTACCGTCCAGATACAGGGAACATCATTCTGTATCGCAATGATTTTTCTCTAGAAAATCGATCTTTTCTTTTTACGATAGAAATTGAAGGTTCATCAACTACTCGATTTATTCGTTTTGTGTAAAAAGGCTTTCTTTTATCAAATCTTAAGTGAGTGTAATTTCTTCGTGATTGTTGAGTTCTAACTTTTTTTGCATTTTGTGGAGATTCAGAACTTAGCTTTAACAATTCTATTTGTTCTGATGGAGAGAGTGGGTTTTCAGTAAAAAGCTTAGAGCTTACATTGTTAAAGAAATTAGCATTATTTGCTTGAACAATAGAGATAGAGATCCCAAAAATAGCAACGGACGTTAAAATTAAATTTTTCATAGGTTTTAGTAGGGTTAATTTACAATACTAGTAATTAATCCAATTGATTGTAAATGTCAACAAAAATGGTATAAAAAAAATCTAATTTTAAAATGACAATAAAACACTTTTCTTGACTTTGAAGATAAAAATAATAGATTTTTTAAAATAATATCATAAAAAAAATGACAAAACTTATTCCCTTGGCTCTCACCTTTGATGATGTACTTATGATACCTCAATATTCAGAAATTTTACCAAAAGAGGTTCTCTTGGGAAGTAACTTTACAAAAAATATAAAGATAAATATACCTTTAATTTCTGCAGCAATGGATACTGTTACTGAAGAAAAAATGGCTATAACAATGGCGCTTCATGGAGGGATTGGGGTTATTCACAAAAACTGTGATCCAGATACCCAAGCCGCTATGGTAGCAAAGGTAAAGCGATTTGAAAATGGGTTTATTCGTGAACCAATAGTGCTTTCTCCAAAACATAAAATTTCGGATGCGGTTAGGGTTAAAAATGAATATGGATACAAAGCAATTCCAATAACAAAAGATGGGACTCTTAATACAGAAATTATAGGACTTCTCACTAGAAATGATTATTTCCAAAATAAACACGCGAATTGTCTTATCGCCGACAAAATGAAGCCTTTCGAGAAATTATTAACGGCGAAGGCGCCAATTACATTAAGTGCGGCCAATGATGTTCTTGAAGAATCAAGACATTCAAAATTATTGATTTTAAACGACGATAAAACACTTCATGCACTTGTGACTAGAAGGGATATTGAGAAAAATGAAAAATTCCCAAATTCAGCCAAAGACAAAGAAAAACGTTTACTGGTAGCAGCAGCAGCTGGTCCAGCTCACAATATGGAAGAACGAGTAGAAAAGCTTGTAAGGGCAGGAGTTGATGTGATTGTAGTTGATACTGCCCATGGACACTCTAAGGGGGTAATAGATACCGTGAAATATGTTAAAAAAAATTATCCTAAAGTAGACGTTTTGGCTGGTAATATTGCTAGTCCTCAAGCAGCAGAGGCGCTTATTAAGGCTGGTGCGGATGGAATAAAAGTAGGGATAGGACCAGGATCAATTTGTACAACAAGAATAATTGCAGGAGTGGGAGTTCCTCAGTTTTCAGCTATCCTAAACGTTGCAGAGGTCACGAAAAGACACAATATTCCTCTGATTGCAGATGGTGGGATTAAGTATTCAGGAGATATAGCAAAAGCTCTTGCGGGAGGAGCAGATACCGTAATGGTCGGGTCTTTATTGGCAGGAACAGAAGAATCTCCCGGAGAGATTATTTATGCAGAAGGAAAGACATATAAATATTATCGTGGTATGGGATCTATTGCTGCCATGACAAAAGGAGGAAAAGAAAGATATGCTCAAGCAAATGTTGCTGATGACAAACTTGTACCAGAGGGAATTGAAGGAAAGATTTTATTGAAAGGAAAAGCAACAAATGAGATTTTTCAGCTTTGTGGCGGGATTCAAAGTTCTATGGGATACTCTGGGTCCAAAGATATTAAAACTTTCCAAGAACGAGCAGAATTTGTTCAAATTACTGCGGCTGGGCTTAGGGAGTCTCATCCACATGATGTGGGAATTTTGAAAGATGCTCCAAATTATCGAGGATAAATTAATCAAATATCACGTAATCAAATGCACCGATTGCTGTTTTCTCCGGAACTTCAATAGAAACACTTTGAGAAAAATCTCCTTCGGAAACTAAAGATTCTACAGTGTAACTTTGTTTTGGGATGCTTTCCATAGTCCCACTTGAATTACCTACCATTATATAAGGAATACCAGGTATTTTAGTATCATCGGTAAGGATTCCCGTACCATTGGTATCTGAAAATTTAAGCAATGGACGAAAAGTTAGAATATAATCGGAACAATTATCCCCTTCTGACGGTTCTCCAATTCCATCATCTGTACACTCTAGAAATGAATCAAGTGTAATTAATGACAATGAGTACCCCGGTAAGACACGACCTAGGCGATGACTCCCTTTTGTGTCAGTGGTTCCAGAAGAGTCAATTGTAACAGTTCCAGTACGAAGAAGATCTTCACAGATAAAATCCTCATCAGCATTACAATCATTTTCGCTAGGACTAAAAGTTTGAATTCCTTCATTGTCATTAACACGTGAGACTGACCAGTCTATTAATATTTCTTCCCCATCGGTATTGTCTTTTCCGAAGTCAAAACTAGCAACATTGTCGATAATATTCACAGAACTTCCAAATAAATTTTCAAATATTGCTTGTTCTGTTGCGTCCATATCATCTGAATTTCTATAAAATTTTACTTGAAAATAATCATTAGAAACACCACCAATCTTTCCAGTAGATGAATCGATTTCGGGAGCGGCAACATTATCCCAACTCAATGGAATTTGAACCGTTTGTCCTTCTTTTAATAAACCAATAATGGGGGCATTTATCCCAGCAGTTGCATCTAAGTCATCAGATCTTCCTTTTACTGTCCACTTTGCCTCAACGGAATTCCCTAAATGATCTATTGTTTGAGAACTACCGTCCACAACAGCTGAAATTTCTCCAAAATCAACACCTGTTCCACGAGCATTGTGATGATAGAAAGCGGCTTCAATCCCCGATTCTGCGGCAAAAAACAATTTAGTTGAACGTTCCAAGCTCGCCATCTGAGAAAGCATTTTGTCGATAGAAAGTAGTGTTGCGAAAGCAATTAGAAGTACCAAAAAAGAGCCTCCCATGGCAACGAGTAACGAGATTCCTTTATTTTTTATTTTATATTTCATTTTCTATACCATTTTACCACTATTCCCATTAAAAATAAACAACATTATTTTCTATTCTATTTTTTAGCTGAGGGTGGTCTGATAAGTTCAAATCCTTTTTTAAAATTTTCTCAGCGGCATCCCTCGCTTTTTGCATTGTTTCAATATCATTTAAATCAGCACATTTAAGATCAGGTAACCCACTTTGCTTAAGTCAG
>CAZBBI010000007.1:0-14896 GCA_964490135.1 uncultured Candidatus Peribacteria bacterium | reverse complement strand
TTTTAGACCAAGGATTTAATTTTTTCTTAATAGAAACTTTCAAAAAAATGAAAAATCCCTAGATTGATAGGGTATAACATGAAAATTTCTCAAAATTGGCTTTCGGAATTTGTAGATATTAAGAAAATTTCTGCCGAAGAAGTAGGGGAAGCCCTTACCCTTCATACAGCAGAATTGGAAGAAATCCTTCCACAATCGCCATTTTTTGAGAATGTTTTTGCAGGAAAGTTTATAGAAAAACGTAAACACAAAGATTCAGATAAATTGTCTGTTGGGATTTTTGATCTTGGGAAAAAATTAGGTAAAAAACAGATTCTGTACGGACGGGTTCATGAGGTTTCTATTGGAGATATTTTGCCGATTGCGATTAATACAACGTTAAAATCAGGGCTTGAAATTAAAAATTCTGAAATTAGAGGAGAATCGTCAGAAGGTATGATAGCTGATAACTCAGAGCTAGGGCTCAAGAATGAAGGACTTTTAAGGTTTGAAGAAACAGATATTGGGAAAAATTTAACAGAAATTTCTAAAGAATTTGCTGATATTCTTTTTGATATAGACAACAAATCACTTACCCATAGACCAGATTTGATGGGACATCGTGGATTTGCATTAGAGTTGTCTGCTATTTTTGGAAAAAACTTAACTCTGCCAGAGCCTGCAGTTGCTGTACCAAAAAATTTAGAACCACTAAAGGTAGATATAAAGACAGATAAATGTCATCGTTTCACAGGAATTACGTTAGAAGATGTTGTTATCAAAAAGTCTCCGCTTGATGTACAAATGCGACTTGAGAATTTGGGAGTAAAAGCAATCTCGAATTTCGTTGATATTACAAACCTGATGATGCTTGAGTTTGGGCAACCGATGCATGTGTTTGATGCTGACAAGGTCTCCGGAGGAATTATTGTCCGACAAGCGAAAAAAGGAGAAAAATTAATTGCTTTAGATGAGACAGAATATGAATTAACAGAAAAAGATATAGTTATAGCTGACGAGAAAAAAATATTATCCATTGCTGGTATCATGGGAGGACTTGAAAGTAGTGTGACTTCTGAAACAACAAAAGTTATTTTTGAATCAGCAAACTTTGATCCTGTTTCAATTAGGAAAACCTCACAGCGACTAGGACTTCGAAGCGAAAGTTCAATGCGATTTGAAAAATCTTTAGACCCCGCACAATGCAAACGAACTCTTTTTGTAGCGGTAGAAAAAGCTTTTGAGCTGTCTAATAATACTAAAATAAAATCACAAGTAGGAGATATGTGGATAGATCCACAAAGTAGAAAAGTAATTATGTTAGATCCCAAAAAAGTGCGAAGTCATTCTGGGTTAAGTATCGAGGATAAAGAGATTCGTGAAAAATTAGAATCAATTAATTTTGAAGTCAAAGAAACAAAAAACGGATTAAGTGTAAAAGTACCTACAAATAGAGGAACTAAAGATGTTTCTATAGCTGAAGATTTAATCGAAGAAGTAGTAAGGTTGCATGGGTTTTCTGATATAGAAGGAACGCTTCCAACATTGCCAATTACACCACCTAGGAAAAATTATTTACGAGAACTTGAATGGGGTATGAAAGATGTCATTGCCGCAAGAGGATTTCTAGAAGTGTATAATTATGATTTTGTAAATGTAGAAGACGTTAAATTTACTGAAAATAATAATTATGTAGAAATTGCTAATCCACTTTCATCTGAATATACAAATTTAAGACAAACATTGATTTCTAATCTTGTTAAGAACTTAGAATCAGAGCTTAGATTACATGGAAAGGTTAAACTTTTTGAGTTTGGAAAAGTTTATGAAGAAATAGGTGATGTTCTTCCAAAGGAGGAATTAAATATGGCTCTTTTTCAGGCCCAAATGGAAGGAGATGAAAGTCTTACTTTTTTTGAAATCAAATCAGAACTAGAAAGGTTTTTTAAGCATTTAAAAATAGGAAATGATGTAACATTTCGTCCTGTTGAAGAAAAGTCGCTAAAGCCATATTTTCATCCAAGTAAAACAGCTGAGATTTTGTATGGAGACGTTGTGCTTGGAGTTGTATCGGTTTTGCATCCGAAATTCTTGGAAGTGAAAGGTTCACATGTTGTTTTTTCAGAAATAAATATTCAGAAATTGGGTAAAATTGTGCAAGAACAAGATACCAAGTATCAAAAACTTTCACCATATCCTTCGGTACGAAGAGATCTTTCGATAGTATTACCTGAAAAATCTTTAATTGCAGATATAGAAAAAGAAGTGTTTTTAGTTGCACCAAATCTTAGAAAAGTTGAACTGTTTGATGAGTACGTCGATGAAAAGAAACTGGGAAAAAATCTTAAGAATTTAGCTTTTCATCTTGAGTTTAAATCAAATGAAAAAACGTTAGCAGAAGAAGATATAGATCAGAATTTCCAAGCAATTGTTGATATTTTGGATAAGAAATTAGGAGCAAAACTTCGATTGGAGTTTGATAAAAATAAATAAATTGTCATCCCGAATTTATTTCGGGATCCAGTAGGTATATAATCAACTGTTTGTTAATATAAATTTTTAAGATCCTGAAACAAGTTCAGGATGACAATCTCATCTATGATTAAAATCTTTACCATTCCAATAGCACAAATTTCTCGCAAGGAAGGCGCGAAAAATTTCGTAAAATATGCTGAAGAAGAAAAAGGGCATTTTTTTGCTTCTACGCCAAATGCTGAGATTTTGCTTAAAGCTCAGAAAAATCCAAAGCTTAAGAAATTCCTTAAATCTTGTGTTTTAAATTTCCCCGACTCAGTTTCTATGCAGTGGGCAGCGGAATATCAAGCCAAAAATTGGTCAAAGATTCGAGCTGTTTTTGAATTGTTTTTTTTGCCAATAAGAAAAAAGAAATGGAAAACTATTCCAGAACGAGTTTGTGGTTCAGATGTTTTTGAAGATATCTGCGAGGAAGCATCTAAGAAAAATTTAAAAATATTTCTCCTTGGAGGGCTTGGTGGAGTAGCAGAAAAAACTAAAAATAATTTGGAGGCGGACTATCCTGAAATACAAATAGTTGGAGTCTCAGAAGCTTCGCCCAATGATATAAATATTATTGAAGAAATTAATAAATCTGAGGCACAAATTATATTTACCGCTTATGGATGTCCCACTCAAGAACTTTGGATAGTCGAAAATCTAAAACATATTCCATCAGCTAGGATTGCTATGGGCATTGGTGGAACATTTGATTTTTATGCGGGAAAAATTATTCGTGCTCCAAAAAGTTTCCAAAAACTTGGGCTGGAATGGCTTTGGCGTTTAATTAAGGAACCAAAAAGAATTGGTAGGATTTTAAACGCAGTTGTCGTTTTTCCGTTTAAGATATTGTTTGCTAAATAAGGAAGAGAATCAGCTATTTCTTAGGAACAAATAATTCGATTCGATCACCTTCTTCGAATTTAATATTTTTGTGATCAATTTTTAGACCACACTCTAGTCCAGCTTCTGTAAGTTCATTTACCTCTTCTGATCCACGATGAACACTTTCAACTTTAGCGTGTCCAACAAGGACTTCCTCATTTTCAGCTTCTTTGTCTTCTGATTTTTCTACTCTAAAGATTCTAATTAAACAAAGTTTTCTAATTTTTCCTGAAATAATTGCTCCACCAAGAATGGCCATAGATTTGTTTGAAGCAAAGATTTTCTTAATTTTGAAATCTCCAACAACGTCTTCTGTAATTTTTTCATCTTCTCGTCCTTCTACTATTTCTTGTACTTTTTCAGAGAGGTGATAAATAACGTCAAAATTTAAAATTTCTATTCCTTCTTTGTCAGCTATTTTATTAATTCGTCCAGGAGTTGGAACAGAAAATCCAATCAAAACAGCTTGACCAGAAGCGGCAAGCATAACATCTGATTCATATATTTCACCAACACCAGAATGAACAACTGTTACGAAACTATCATCAGTTCGTATCTTCTCACATTCTGCGATAACAGCTTCCAAAGATCCTTTTGTGTCAGCTTTAAGGATAAGCTTTATTTTATCCATTTTTCCTTCGGCGATTTTGGCTTTCATTGTCGCAAGAGAAAACTTTTTTCTATTACTTAAATCATCTTCATGATGGATTCCAGCCACTTCTTCAGCTCGTTTTCGTGCTGTTTTTTCATTTTTCATGACTTGTAATAAATCACCAGAATGTGGTAATTTTTTAAATCCTGAAATTAGTACTGGAGTAGATGGTTTAGCTTCTTGTATTAATTCTCCTTTATGGTTTTTCATAGAACGAATTTTCCCGTTTTTATCATAAATCACGAAAGCATCGCTCTGTTTAAGTGTTCCTGTATTCACAAGAACAGTTGCCGTGATTCCAGCTCGCTTATCCATAGTAGCCTCAAGAATAGTACCAAGGGCTCTACGATTTGGGTTTGCTTTAAGTTCTTGGACTTCAGATACAATATGAATTGTGTCTAGTAATTTATCAATCCCAAGTCCAGTTTTTGCAGATACTTCCACACAAGGAACATTTCCTCCCCAGTCTTCTGGTGTAAGTTCGTGTTCAGCTAGTCCTCCTTTGGCAAGTTCTGGATTAGCTCCGTCTAGATCCATTTTATTGATAGCTACAATAATTGGGATACCAGCTTCTTTGGCGTGATTTATGGCTTCAATTGATTGGGGTTTAAGTCCTTCTGTAGCCGCTACAACTAAGATAGCAATATCTGTGGCTCGTGCTCCACGAGCTCGCATAGTTGTAAAAGCTTCATGTCCTGGAGTATCTAAAAAAGTAATAGCACCTTGATCGGTTTCTACTTGATAAGCTCCAATACTTTGTGTTATTCCGCCAGCTTCTCCGTCGGCAACTTTTGATTTTCGTATATAATCTAAAATAGAAGTTTTACCATGGTCAACGTGTCCCATTATGGAGATAACCGGTGGTCGTGGAGATAAATCATCAGGATCTTCGTCTTTTAATAATTCGGATAAATTTCCTCGGAAAAGATCTTCTCCAGAAAGTTCTGTTGATTCTTTTCTAACTTTTATACCTAATTCTTCAGCAACGATATTTGCTGTTTCATAATCAACTTCTTGCTGTAAATTTGCGATAATTCCGTTCTTTTTTAAGTTAATAAGAACAATTGGAATAGGCTTTCCGATTTTGATAGCAAGCTCCC
The DNA here is from genome assembly GCA_964490135.1 of uncultured Candidatus Peribacteria bacterium. GTDB lineage: Bacteria > Patescibacteriota > Gracilibacteria > UBA4473 > UBA4473 > JALWQU01. The sequence continues at coordinate 9,766 of CAZBBI010000007.1, read as the reverse complement.
TAACCGTCAGGAAATCAGGCAAAATCAAAACTCCTTCTTTGTCTTTCACAACATCTACAGTTGAATCATCTCTTTTTGGAGTATCTTCTTTTTTCTTTATTTTCTTAACACTACCAGCAGTCTTTGCTTGCTGTTTTTCTACAATTTCTCGCTCCATTTGGTCTTCCATTTCATGATCTAGCTGTGCCATATCATCACCAATTTCTAGTTTCTCGATTTCTTTGGCAATATCATCTGGGATTGACTCATCCTCTGGTATTTCAAAATCAATATCCATCGCATGAAGCGTTACTGCTTCTGGAGCGATTTCTAGTCTTTTGGCGAGATCGAGTAAATGTATAGGCATATTCAAGAGAAATCCTACAAAAAAAAAGCAATTTGTCTATTTTTTATAACTTAGATCAGTGTTTTTTGGTTTTTTGTAGAAAAAGTTAGATGCAAGGAAAAAAGTAAAATTTTTATTCTGCCAAGAAAAAATTAATTAATAGACTCTTCCGTTCGTAGAGTTCTTTGATTCTTGTGATAAGCTAGAGTGATTTCATATCCCACTTGTTTTGAAAAATCAGCCGTCAATCGACTAAAAATTGCTTCAGGAGAACTGTCGCTTTCATCCTCAGCGGAATCAATAGTCTTAATATGTTCTCCAAGCTCTTGGCTTTGACTTCTACGCACCAAAAGATCATCATTTGCTAATTCAAGAAATTCTTGGATATTAGTGGGCTCTATTGTGGGGGTACGGGATTCTATTCCTAGCATGAGATGGAGGGTTAAGTCGTTCTTCGTTTATAAATTATTCTTCTGTTATAGAAAATGCAACTTTATTTGGTGTTTTTTGTTTTAAAAAGTGTAGCACTGACAGATAAATCTATCAGTGCTACGGTATAACATCTCGGAGAGCAGTTTAGCTTAGTTCACTACTTTTTTTGAAGCTTCTTCGACTTCTTGAGCAGTGAGTTCTCTTATTTTGGATAAGATAACTTCAATCTCGTCCACGGCGCTATCCATACGCTGCTTTGATTTAACAAAGAGGGCTTTACCCTCCTTGAGAAGTCGGCCTTTCTCCTGATATTCCGATATCATCAACCAATCGGTTGCTGATTCGGAACGTTGAAGGCAGGCGTCCTTGTATTGAGCCAGCAATATCATCATTGCTGGCGTTTGTTGCTCTTCAAAAGTCTTTCTCATGCTTTTTCGGAGCACCCCAATTTCGGACATTATATCGTCCTGTACCGCTTCTGCAGCGGCGAGATCTCCGTGTGGGTCTTCGATACGGAGTTGATTCAAGCACTTCTCATGCGCTTGTCGCTCAGTATCTAATTTCCATAAGAGATCTTTGGGGGAAAGGGTTTCTAATTTTAGAATTTTTTCGGCTATTTCTTTTTCATCCACTATTGCACGGCGGATGACTGCCTCAAAAATCCTCGATTTTTGGTTGCTTGCTGAAGAAAACATCAGTCTTGAGCTGCTAGCCATTTGAATGGCTAACAATTCGGACTTAAGTCTCTTCAGCCTTTTAGAGATTGGATCTTCTCTGCTATCCAACGGACACCTCCTTGCGTACTCTTTGCACGCTATTAATTTTTTAGCTCCCCGAGAGCAAGTCACATATCTTTCAGTTTCTATAATTAGCTCTGATAGATAAAATGGCCTGCTTTAGAGAGCCTTTTGTTTGCGTAAAAGAACAGGCTATTTTATAGTAAAATTTATGAATTTGTCAATAACTTGAAGGAATCAAATTGAATTTCCTAAAATAAAACATAGACTTGGATTATGCAAAATTTCCCCGAAAAATATATAGAACGAACAAAACAACTTTTACCAAAAGAAGAATTAGATTTATTTTTTGAGAAAGTAACTGAACCTTTGCCTAAAGTGATACGGTGTAAGGAGGCAAAGTACATAAATAATATTGAAGGTTGGGAATTGTCGCCTACGGCTATTTCAGAAGGATTTTTTATCGATCGAAAAGATCGGGAAACTCTTCCTCTTGGAAAAACTTTACCTCATTTTACGGGGCAAATTTATGTCCAAACTCTCAGTTCAATGTTACCAGTAGAGGTTTTGAATCCGCAACCTGATGAAAAAATTTTAGATCTTTGTGCGGCACCTGGGTCAAAAACATCATTTATAGCACAACGAATGGGAAATTCGGGATGTATTGTGGCAAATGAAATTTCTGGATCACGAAGTAAAAAATTAGTTGCAAACTTAAATAGAACAGGAGTAACAAATACAGTTGTAACTCAAACCGATGGAGTGGCTATGTCAGCATTTTTGGGGCAAGAATTTGATCGAGTGCTTCTTGATGCACCATGTTCCAGTGAAGGGTTTTCGAGAAAAGATTCTAAGTTTTTTGAAAAAATGTGGTCAGAACAAAAGATTTTTGTGGCAGCAAAATTACAAAAAAAGTTAATAGAATCTGCTTTTGAGATGTTACGACCAGAAGGGATTATGTTGTATTCCACTTGTACTTCAGCACCAGAAGAAAATGAGTTTGTAGTCCAACATTTGATGGAGACTTATCCTGAAGAAGTAGAACTTTTATCCTTTGAGTTGCCAAATATTCCTTCAAGAAAGGGAATATCAGAGTTTTTTGGGAAAAAAATTAATAAGGAAATTTCAGAAAAAGTTCATAGAATTTATCCACACTTGCAGACGGATTTATGGAATAGTGAATCATTTTTTCTGTCGTTGATAAGAAAAAAATTACCGATAAGAAAAGCTCCATCACGGAAACCAATTATTAGAGAACCAATTGAAATTTACAAAAAAAACAAACAAGCTGAGATATTAACACGTTTTTCTAAGAGGTTTGGGATAGAAAAATCAATTTTAGTAAGAAATCAGGCTGGAAGTAAAAATGTTTTAGCTGAGAAAAATAATGAAATTTTTATAACTACACGAGATGCGGCATCTTTTTGTAGGAAAAATCTTTTTAGGAGATTTGGAATGAAGGTTTTGGATAAAGATCGAAATATTACCACTCAATTTGCTATGGCTTACGGAAAATTCGCTACAAAAAACACAATAAGCTTAAATGAAACTCAAAAAAATAAATGGTTAGCTGGTTATGATTTATTTTTGGAGGAAGAGTTAGAATCTTCGAGTAATGAAATAATTGTGATGTATCAGGATTTTTGTCTAGGACACGGGAAACTACAAAACGAAGGCAAGAAACTAAAAAATAAATTGGATCGAGCTTTGATTATTAAATCCTAATTTGTGTCGCAAAGAGACCACAAGCGATTGCATCGGCAGCATCATCAAGTTTGGGCTGTGATTTTAAATTAAAGGTCATTTGTGCCATCTTTTTCATTTCGTTTTTATCGGCTTTTCCGTTCCCACAAAAACTACTTTTTACTTCTACGGGTTTTGGTTCGACTATTTGACATCCAGCCTTGGTAGCCAAATAAATCAAAATTCCACGAACTTGGGCAACTTTGAGACCGGTTGTTACATTTTGTACGAAAAACAAATCCTCAATAGAAAGAATGTTTGGCTTATATCTATCAAGTAGGTTTTGGAAATCTTCAGCAATTTCAGTTTGTCTGGAAGCAAAGTTTTTTTGAGCAGAGGTTTTTATTACTCCAAAGTTTTTTAGGGAGATTTTGTTTTTTTCCTTTTCTAGTATTGCAAAACCACATCTTTCATATCCTGGATCTATTCCTAAAATTATCATCTAAAATTATTATAAATCGAGAATGGGAAAACTGCGAATTTAATCTTGAGTAGATCTCTTAAAAGGCTTTAATTGTTAATTAAAGTTTGTACCTTTTCTTGAACTTTTTTTGCAGATATGTTGGTTGGGTTTTCTCCAAATTTTTTAAAAAGTTCTTTTAAGCTAGAGTGAATTCGATCTTTATGTATTTCATAAAAATCAGGATAATGTTTAAACACTCCTGGAAGATAAATGGGGAATTTATTTATTAAAACATTCAGGGATTGTTCTGTTTTTAAATTATGCGGAAAGTCAGCCATTAATTTCGTATGAATAGCTATTGTCTGATTTACTTTTTTTTGATCAGAATTTAAAGCTTCTTCATATCCTTCAAACATAGATTCATCTGGATTTTCTATGTTTTCAAAGTATTCATCAGAGCTTATTTCTTTTTCGTGTGTTAATATCCTAGTTATTGGGACAATGAATTTTTCTAAGTGCTGGAGATTAAAGGCTTTTAAACTATTTTTTATAAGTAGAATACCAAAATCTAAAGGTATTTCTTTTTTGTACTGATTTTTATAATTATCAATAAAGTCTTCTAGGAAATCATGATAAAATCCGGCAAGTAAAAGAATTGATGAAAAATCTTCATACCCTAGTAAATCAAGAGATTGTTTGAGGTTCTCTTTGGTGGACTGGTTTTCACCATTATTTAAATAATCAAAGGCTGTTTCATGGCCAATCCGGCCAGATAATAAAATATGTTCTAACTTACTTCGACTTTCCCCAGTTGCCTTGTGTATTTCGTTTTTTCGTTTTTTAAGGTTTTTTTCTTTACTATCAAAGTATATATCGTTTTGACTAATATCTCTAAAAAATAATATGAAGATCCGTTTTATTCTTTCTTGTTCAGACTCCTCATCGTGCTCAGGTTTATCCAAAAATAAAGATATCGCACTAGCTAGTGTTATTTTATATTCTTGAGGAAAGGACTCAAGAACTTCACAATGAAAAGAATCATTATCAGGGTTTAATTTCTCTAATAAATAGGCCTCTATACAAGAAGAATCTTCTTTAGAAAAAGTATGATCAGCTGTTTTTTTAGAATTTTCCATTCTATTATTAAGTAGTACTTTGTATAAAGAAAGTCAAGTTCTTTGACAATTCTCTAAAAAAAAAGAGAATGTTTCGGCTATAAAACTATAAAAAATGCTAAGAACACATACCTGCAACGAATTGACCTTAAAAAATGAAGAAGAAAAAGTAATCTTGACGGGATGGGTGCATCACCGGCGAGATCATGGAGGAATTATATTCGTAGATCTGCGAGATCATTATGGAGTTACCCAGGTGACATTTGATCCAGAAGTAAATGCAGAGGCACACCAAAAAGCAGAACATGTTCGTTCGGAATGGGTTTTGAAAGTTACAGGAACGGTGAAAAATAGAGGAGAAGGGCTAGCTAATAAAAATTTAGCAACAGGTGAAATAGAGGTTTTTGTAGAAAAAATTGAGATTTTGAATGAAGCAAAAACTCCACCATTTGAAATAAATGAACACTTAGGAAATGTTCGAGAAGATTTGAGATTAGAGCATCGTTATCTAGATCTTCGTCGAGCTAAGATGCAAAAGAACCTTAGATTAAGACATAATATAGTGTCTTATATTCGGAATTTTTATGATAAAAATGATTTTCTTGAAATCGAAACACCTATCATGGTCAAAGGAACACCAGAAGGGTCTCGTGAGTATTTGGTTCCTTCTCGATTACATCGAGGGGATTTTTATGTTTTGCCTCAATCACCGCAACAATTAAAACAGTTACTTATGGTTTCGGGGGTAGATAAATATTTCCAGATTGCCAGATGTTTTCGAGATGAAGATTTACGAGGAGATCGTCAGCCAGAGTTTACTCAATTGGATGTTGAGAGGTCTTTTATAGAAGAAGAAGATGTTATCACCGAAACAGAAGATTTAGTTTTAGGATTAACAAAAACAGTTTTGCCACAAAAAAATATAGAAAAATTTTTAGAATCAGGAAAGATTAAAAGAATTACTTGGCAAGAAGCAATGGAGAAATATGGATCAGATAAGCCAGATATTCGGTTCGATATGGAGTTTATTGATATGACATCAGAAAAAGAAAATTGTGGGTTTGGTGTTTTTGAAAATGTTGAGAGACTTTTTACTTTACCAGTACCAAATGGTTCAGAACTCAGTCGAAAAGATATTGATAATTTAACGAAATTAGCCCAAAAACACGGAGCAGGTGGACTTGCTTGGGTGCGAGTAGGAGAAGATAGTGGTCCAGTTATGAAAAACTCTACACCAGAGTTTATTGAGAAATTGATTGCTAAAACTAAGACGAAAGATGGCGATTTGATTTTCTTTGGAGCTGGTTCTTTTTTGGGAGCTGTTGAGCCACTTGGAGCTGTTCGTTTGGAGGTAGCAGATAAATTTAATTTAAGAAATAACGATGATTTTGCTTATCTTTGGGTGACGGATTTCCCAATGTTTGAAATCAAAGAAGACGGTAGTATCGGAGCGGCGCATCATCCGTTTACCATGCCAAATAAAGAAGACATAGCTTTGCTTGATACGGATAAAGAAAAAGTGCGTTCACATGCTTACGATATTGTACTTAATGGAACGGAGCTTGGAGGAGGATCTATTCGAATCCATGACCAGAAACTGCAGCATAAAATATTCCAAAGCCTTGGAATGGACGAAGAAGAAATTCAAATGAAGTTTGGACATATTTTGAAAGCTTTCCAATACGGAGTACCACCACATGGAGGAATTGCTCTTGGAATTGATCGATTGGTTATGCTTTTTGCAGATGAACCAAATATTCGTGAAGTAATTGCTTTCCCAAAAAACCAATCAGCCCAAGATTTAATGCTTGGAGCTCCAGCACCTATGCCAGAAAAAGAATTGCACGAGCAAAATATTGAAGTCTTGGAAGAAGAGGTTTAATTATTTAAACTTTTTCATCATCTGATAAATAAAGTACCAAAATTTATTCAAAACAATTTCTTTGCCTGGTTGATAAATTTTTCGGTACCCACCAAATCCGTGTTTAAATTGTGAAATTCCAGCGTAAGAATGATTTGGTTCGTTTTCTGGAGCAATCCCAAGGAAGTCGTAAGTTTTGCACCCTCTTTTTTTAGCATATTTCATCATCTCCCACTGAAGTAAAGTTGGTGCTTTTAATTTATTTAGCTCTCTATTGGAGGTTGAAGCTCCAAAATAGTAAATAGCTTTGTCCCCACAAAAAGTGGAAATGGCGCTGGCTATTCGTTGGTCTTCGTAGGTTGCAAAAAACAGGACAGCGGAGTTTTTTAAACTAGATAAAAAATTCTGGTAATAATCTATTTTGTGACCGGAAAATCCGTCACGGGTAGTAGTTTCGATATTCAAATCGTAGAAATCTTTCAAATTATTTTCTGAAAATTGTCCATTTTCAATAATTTGAATTTTAACTTCTTTTTTTATCGCTTTATTTATTCCGTTTCGTCCTCGACGCTTCATTTGAGCGAGTATAGCGTCTTCTGTTTGAGTTAGGTCTATCTCAAGAGTATCTGTCGGTTGATAGTCTTGCGTAGCTGATTTTAAGATTAAATTCTCTTTCTTTTCTTTAGAATCAGGATATTTAGCAGATGGTTCTAAATATGGATCAAATCTCCAAAAAATTCCGCCCTTCTCTTTTAATTTTTCATTCACAGCTTGAAGTAAAAATTTAAGGGCTTTTTTATTTTTTATATCAAATACCGGGCCTCTGGCAGAATAATACCAAAATTTATCTAAAAATCCGGTTTCCATTCGGACGCAAAAAGTTGTGGCAATGATTTTTCCTTTTTTGTCGCGTACTCCAAACCCAAGAACTTCACCTCGTCCTGGAATTTTCTCTTGAAATTTTTTCCAATTGCTTATTTGGTGGATAGATCCGAGAGAAGAAGCAAGAACAAACTTGTCCCATTCTTCGGAAATTGTGTCGGTATACTCAAATAATTTTAAAAACATCGAAGGGATTATCCATAAATTAGTTTTGTTTCACAATTATTATTGAAAAAAAAACAATTTTAGTCATTATGCAGTTAATGAAAATGTCACCTCGGAGTCAGAAACTAGCTGGAGTCATAGAAGAGGTCCTTCCTCTTATTATTCGAAAATTTACCGATCCTGATGAAGTGGGGTTCTTGACCGTGACGGCGGTAGAGGTTTCCGGTGATCTTGGGGTTTGTGATATTTTTGTTCGAAGTATTGGGACGCAACCAAAATTTCTTAAACCTTTGAAGCGTGTTATGAAGAAAATTTCAGGGGAATTAACAAAAAAAATTCCTACACGAAGAGCGATTATTTTACGGTTCAAAGAAGACCGATCTATTAATGCTGTTGATAAAATAAATAGTTTTGAAGTATGAAGAAAATCCTTATCGCTACTGGGAATAAGGGGAAAAAAAAAGAAATGTTGAGTTTTTTTCAAGGAATAAAAGGTATTGAGTTTTTGAGTTTAAAAGATTTTCCAGAAGGAGAAGAACCAGAAGAGGATGGTCAAGATTTTGAGGAAAACGCGATGATAAAGGCAAAATATTTTGCTGAAAAATTCAATATTTCAACTTTAGGAGAAGATTCTGGACTAAAATTAACAGCCTTTCCTGAAAAGTTTGGATTAAAAACTAAAAGAGAAATTCAAGCTAAAGATGATAACGAATGGTTAAGAAAATTTTTAGAAATGTTGGAAGGAGCAGAAGATAGAACAGCTACTTTTTATTCAGGGATAGGGTATTTTGATCCAGAAACAAAAACTGAAAAAACCTTTTTAGGAAAAACTTCAGGAATTATAACAGAGTTTCCGCAAACACCTTTAGAACATGGTATTGCAGTATCTTCGGTATTTATCCCAGATGGAGGAGATAATGTATATTCTGCAATGACAAAGAACGATAAAAATAAAGTTTCTCATCGTGGGAAATCAGTACGGCAAATGGGAGAGTTTTTGGGAAAGCTTATTTAATTTTCCACCTTGTTGTTGCAGCTTTATCAATAAGTTCTACCCCATCTAAAAGTAACTCATCACGGATTTTATCAGATAATTCCCAGTTTTTATTTTCTCGTGCTTGATTTCTTTCTGCAATTTTTTGTTCTATTTCTTTAATTTTTTCATCAGAAACTTTTATTTCTTCTGGGAAAATATCAAAAATTTGATTGAAATCATTTTCAAGGAAATTTAATAATTCAACTAAAATATCCAAGTTAAGGTCTTTTCGTTCAAGTTTATTCTCTTTTATAACCATAGTGTGCTTAATAGCTTTAAACACGTTTGCTAATGCTTCAGGGATATTTAAATCATCAAAAAGAGCTGATTGGAATCCCTTTTTAAATTCAATAAGATAGTCAGATAGCACTTTATCCTTTTTCACATCCAAGGCCGCAAGAGTATCATTACAAATTCTTCGAGACTCCTCTATATCTTTTATGTTTTTTCTAGATTCTTCTAAAAGTTTTTTGGAAAAATTAAGACTAGATTTGTAGTGAGATTTTATAAGCGCAAGTCGTATTTCGTTTCCTCTCCAACCTTCTTCTAAAAGGTCTCGAATTGTATAAAAATTTCCTTTTGATTTGGACATTTTTTTGCCATCAACAAGCAAATGTTTGGCGTGAAGCCAATAATTAATTTTTCCACCGAAACTACACTCGTTTTGTGCAATTTCACATTCATGATGAGGAAAAATATTGTCTTCTCCTCCAGTGTGAATATCGAAGTTTTTTCCAAGTAGTTTTTTACTCATGGCGCTGCATTCAATGTGCCATCCAGGAAACCCCATTCCCCATGGAGATTTCCACTGCATCAAATGATTTTTATCAGCGCTTTTCCACAAAGCAAAATCTAAAGGATCTTCTTTTTCACTATTTATTTCTACTCGTGCGCCAGCTTGCAGGTCAGATAATTTATTTCCTGATAGTTTTCCATAATCCTTGAATTTAGCGGTACGGAAATACACCGAACCGTTTACTTCATAAGCAAATTCTTTCTCTATTAATTGTTTAATTAACTCCAGTTGTTCTTTTATGAATTCAGTAGCACGTGGTCGTCCAGTATTG
>CAZBBI010000006.1:0-17023 GCA_964490135.1 uncultured Candidatus Peribacteria bacterium | reverse complement strand
GGGACATGAGTATTTGCTCTTTGTCGATTTTGATCAATTATTGTATTTTAAAAAAACAGAGGAGAATGAATTTTATGGATTTTCAAAAAGATGGGAAGAAGTTCTCACTAGAATTTAAGGCAGAAGTTTTGAGACGTGTGAAAGAGTTCAAAGAAACACCACCATCCATTGAAGAAAAGGATGGAACGACAAACTTAAATGGTAAAGATTACAAGACTGGGGATTATGGGAATCTCTATAAAATAGAGGACTTAGACCCTTTATGGACAGCTTGTATGATTTACATGGAAATGAATGGTGATCCTCAAAGAATTAATTCATTTTTTGATTTAGGGGAAAGAGAACATATTTTGGTTTCATTGAAAAACTTTCAAGAAAGAAATGGAATATCTCCCATGGTTCGAAGGTTGTCCTTAGAGACAGGCTTTACTCTAAAAAGAATTTACGAGCTTTTCCCCTCTGGGCCAGGGAAGGGCGCCTGTAAGATGGCAGGTATCCATCCACCAACAGGGTGTTTATAAATTGATCACTAAAAACAAAGAGGATTGACCGGTGAATTTATTTCATCGGTCTTTGTTTTTAATTTTTTTATTAAAGTTCATCAATAATCTAATCTCAGAAAAAAAGGAGGATATGAATTAAATTCATACCCTCCAAATTATTTCAGTTGTAACGTTTTCTCCCTATCCAACAGTAAATGTCTTATGAACTTCCAAAACTTTATTAAAAGTCTCCTTTTCAGAAAAAAGATTTACCAATTGGGGATCAAACTTTTTTCCAGATTCGGTTTCAAGGTATTGCTTAGCTCTTTCTGGGCCCCAGGGTTCTCTGTTGCCCGGTCTAACCGTGAGTCGATCAAAGGCATCGGCGATTGCCGCAATTCTGCCTATTTTAGGAATTTCGTCTCCCGGGAGTCCATCAGGATAGCCGTTTCCGTCATACTGCTCATGATGCCTCAGAGCGATGATTCTTGCTGACTGAAGCAACATTGAATCATGATCCCCTATTATTTGGGCGCCCATAACGGTGTGCTGTTGCTCTTCCTCAGAAAATGAATCAACATCGTTCAACAGTATGTCGGGAAGCCCAATTTTTCCGATATCATGAACCAACATCGCGTTAAGTATTATCAATGCTTCTCGTTCCTTTCCCCCAGAAGCTTTTGTCAAATGATATGCGTAGTAGCCCGTTCGCACCGAGTGCTGCTGAAGAAAGCCCTTAGACTCTCTGAACATCGCCGCTCGAGCAAGAGACTCTACAACCAACTGAGCATTTAAGGCCCCTCCATCATTTTCTAGTTGTCGACTGACCTCTCGTATTTCCACAACCTCTAACCATTTTTCTATCTGTGGTAAAATAGTCTTTTGTGTTATGGGCTTGCTTATATAGCCTTCGGCACCCATTCCCAGAGCCTTTTCTATGACATCTAGACTTTTTGAGGCCGAAATAAAAAGGATTGGAATCTGTTGATTCCAGGCTTTGATTCTCTTACAAAATTCGAAACCATCCAGTTTTGGCATATCAATATCTAATATGATTAAATTAGGAGATTCTTTTCTACAGAACATTATCGCCTCAAAACCATTTTTAGCTAAAACGGTCTCATAACCAACGTTTTCTAACATTTTTTTTATTAGTTTTAACGTTGGAAGTGAATCGTCTGCAATGAGAATTTTTTTCCCCATGATATTCCTCTCTGTTTTGGATTAATTACAACTGAAATTTAAAAGATCGGATCTACCAAGTAACTAAATCTTGATGAATACACTTCTGTTTTTTTACATCATCTTTCGATTTTCGTCAACTTGACCTGTTAATGTAAAACTAATGTTTCTCTGGAAAAAACCTTGATTTACTTAATCCTACGAAGCAATGTACGTTTTTTTATTTCTAGATCAGTTCGTCTTTATTTTACCATTTTTTTTTCCCTCCAGATCGTCCTCCTCCGTGTCGTCCTCCACGACTAGATCCGCCTTTCTTTTTTCCTTGAGAAGCTCGTTCAACTCTTACAGGAGGTTTGCTGTCTTTTTTCATAGAATGAAAAGCATCTAAAATTGTTTCAGCTTCTTTAAGTGGAACAGTGATAAAGGAGAAAGTATCCATAATATCAATCTCTCCAACAGAAGATCCAGAAACACCAAAATCGTTATCGATCATTTCTAGTATTTTTGGGACACTGGCACCGTCTTTTCTTCCCGTGGTAAGGAACAATCTAGCGGTTCCAACTTTATTTGAAATTCGTTCTCTTGTGTCTCTTTCTCGACCACCGGAATCTCGGCCATTTGATTTTTTTCGACTTTTTGTCTGAATTCTTGCGTAAGAAGATTCATCTAAGCTTCCAGCAAAACTATATTTTAATAAAGCAGCAATAACAACTTTAGGATCTAGTTCTTCAAACATATCCTTGGATAATTCTTCATATTTTTGTAAAGCAGCAGAATCTTCCTTCAGAATTTCCCCCAAATCTTTTATGATTTTTTGTTTCTTAAGAGCAACCATTTTGCTTCCGTCTGGAATATCTTGTTTTTTAATATCAGCTTTAGCGTGATGCTCAAATCGCATTAGTTTTCGGTATTCATCGGGCGTAATCAAAGTGATAGCTTTACCAGATTTCCCAGCTCTACCAGTTCGTCCAATTCGGTGAACATATGATTCAGAGTCTTGAGGTAAGGCGTAATTTATTACATGCGTTAAGTCGCTTACATCTATTCCACGAGCCGCTACGTCGGTAGCAACTAAAACCTCAGTTCTTTTTAGTTTAAAATTTTTCAAAATTTGTTCTCGTCTATCTTGGGAGATATCTCCGTGAAAGGCTTCTGCACTATATCCACGATCTCTCAACTGTTTGCTTACTTCATCACTAACTCGCTTTGTTCGGCAAAAAATTATCCCATAAAATCCTTCCTCCATATCAATAATTCGACATAAAGCATCAAACTTATTGTATCGAGATACTTCAAAATAAATTTGATCAACCGCATTATTAGCAATCCGATCTTTTTCTGTTTTAATACTTATTGGATTGTTCATGTATTTCTTTGCCAAATTAGCAATACGTGAAGGCATTGTGGCAGAGAAAAGTAAAACTTTTCGTTCTGATGGGGCATAGGTCAAAATTGTTTCAATATCTTCAATAAATCCCATATTTAACATTTCATCAGCTTCGTCTAGAACAAAATATTCAATGTTATCTAGTTTTAGTGTTCCTTTTTCTAAATGATCCATAACTCGTCCAGGAGTTCCAACAACGATGTCTACTCCAGCATTAAGATGTTTTCGTTGCATTCCCCAAGACTGTCCACCATAGATAGGAATAATTGAGAACTTTTTGTCTCCTTTAAGTGAATTTAGTTCTTCTGAAACCTGGATAGCCAGTTCTCGAGTAGGAGCTAAAATAATAGCTTGTGGTGTTTTGAATTTTTTAGGAACTAGTTTATCTGTAAAAACTAATCCGAATGTTGCTGTTTTTCCTGTTCCTGTTTGAGCTTGAGCAATGATGTCTTGATCAGACTCTAATAATAAAGGAATAGTTTTAGCTTGAATCTCAGTTGGTTCTTCAAATCCTTTCTTGGCAATAGCTTCAAGTGTTTGAGGGGAGAGTCCGAGGTCGGCAAAGGATTTAGTCATGTTTTTTTGTGATTTAGGGTGTGACATTAGCTAAAAAGTTTATTTAGACAAGTAATTGAGTATTTTGAGGGAAATTTTATTATTTTCTGCTAAAGTTTAAACATGAAAAAGCTTACCACCATAAATGATTATCAAAGACTTTTTCTTGAAGATGTGCCACTTTTAGATGTTAGGGCACCCATTGAGTTTGAGAAAGGATCTTTTCCGTATGCCGAGAATTATCCCATAACAAATAATGATGAGCGACATTTGATTGGGACTTATTTCAAAAAATACGGCAGGGAAGCTGCGATTGAATATGGAAACAAGTTAGTAACGGGAGAAGTGAAGGTGGCACGGTTGAGTGCTTGGAAAAAATTCATCGACAAGAATCCTAATGGAGCGTTGCATTGTTTTCGGGGAGGGTTGAGGTCTCATATTGCTCAGCAGTGGATTTATGAAGAATTTGGGATTAATTATCCGTTGGTGGAGGAAGGAGGTAAAGCTTTGCGGAATTTTTTGATTGAAGAACTCGAAAGCGTGGGCGATTGGGCAGAGCCTATTCGAATTGGAGGGCAGACTGGGGTTGGAAAAACGAAATTACTTTTAAAACTAGATGATATTTTGAACAACTTTAGAATTACAAAAAAAACTAGTAATGTTATTGATCTTGAGGGAATTGCTAATCATCGTGGATCTTCTTTTGGAAAACGAGTACATCCTCAACCAGTACAAATTGATTTTGAAAACCAGCTAGCGGTAGAGTTACTTAAAAGGAAGGAATCAAAGAAATTTAAAATCATTCTAGAAGATGAAGGGCGAAATATTGGAAGGGTTTCTATTCCTCAAAAAACTTATGCGGCGTTTCGAAGTGGGCCTTTAGTTGTATTGGATATTCCGGTGGATGAGCGAGTAAATCTTACCTTTGATGAGTACATCACAGCTGCATTGAGTGATTATGAAGAAGCATATGGGAAAGAAAAAGGGTTTGAAAGGTGGAGAGAGAATATTGAAACAGGTTTGGGAAATATCCAAAAAAGGCTGGGTGGAGCGAAGTATCAAGAGTTACAAAAAATTGTTACCCAAGCAATGGAACTTCAAAAATTAACAAGTGATGGGGATTTGCACAAATTATGGATAAAAAGACTCTTAACAGAATATTATGATCCGATGTATGATTATCATGTTGCGAAAGCAGATAACGAAATTTTTTTTAAGGGGAACGAAGAAGAAGTGTTAAATTTTCTTAAAAAAATGTAGAAAATAAGTACACTTAAAGAAAACAAAAACCAAAAAATGACTGTGAACCAAAATACCAGATTGTCTGATAAAGATCATTTCAAATCTTCTTCAAAAGAAGCTATTTGTGATATTTTCTCAAATACTTGTGAAAAGTTTATCAAACGAGAAAATGGAAAAATCAAGATCTGGGCGGCAAGTCAAGATTGGTTTATGGAAGAATGGGGAAGAGACACCTTTATCTCACTTCCCGGATTGTTGCTTTCGAGAGGACTGCTAGAGGAAGCTAAAGATGTTTTTTTGAGGGTTGCCAAGCAAGAAAAGCGTGGGCTTATTCCAAATAGAATAAAATTAGATAAAATTTCGTACAATACAACAGATGCTTCTTTGTGGTTTATTGCCGCATTAGAGAAATATTTTGCCATAAAAAACGATCGAGTATTTAAGAAAAAAATCTTAAAAACTGTTCGAAATATTGTAAAAAATTACCAAAAAGGAACGGGCTACGAAAGGTTCGGATATTGGCAGGAAATCAAAATGGATAAAGATGGTTTGATTTCTTCTCCACCTCAATCAACATGGATGGACGCAGATCCTTCGAGAGAAGGGACGGCTATTATTACACCACGAGATGGTAAATGTGTAGAAATAAATGCTTTGTGGTACAGTGCGCTTTGTTTTGCTTCTAACCTTGAACAAGAAATAGGAGACAAGCCCCTAGCAAGAGAATGGCAAGCTCTTGCGCGAAAAGTTCGAAAATTTTTTTATGTTTTGTTTTTTTTTGTTGGTTTTTGTTGTTTGTTTGATGTTTTAGAGGGAGATCCTCATTCTGGAGCATTGAGACCGAATCAAATCATTGCCGTAAGCCATGGGAAAAAATTACTAACAAAGGTTCGGAAAAAACAAGTTTTTGAAGCAGTAACAAAAGATCTTTTGACCTCCGGTGGGTTAAGAACTTTGTCACCTCGCGACTCTAACTACAAAGGGACTTACAGTACGCAAGACCCAATATCAATAAAAGATCAGGCTTATCATCAGGGAACCGTTTGGCCGTGGCTGATGGGGCCATATTGTGACAGTCTGACCGTAGTGGCTTTGGACGAAGGGCAAAGTAAAGAGGAAATAAAAACAGCTATGCAAAAAGTCTTAAATCCATTAGTTGGGTTTTGTCTTGAAAGTGAATTTAAATCCTTACCAGAAGTTTTTTCAGGCAATTTTCCACATGAACCAGGGGGAACTCGATCGCAAGCATGGAGTGTAGGAGAAGTGTTTCGGGTTCTAAATTGTTGAAAATTTCAATCTCCCAAAACCACTACATTTTTTACATATTTTTCAGCAACGACTTTAAAAGAGGTTAGTTCTTCTGAGAAAAATCCGTGAAATCTACTAAATTTTTCATCGAGAGTTTTTTCTGGTCGGAAGTTTTGGATGGTGTATTTGTTCGCACCTTCGCAGAATTTTGCAATGGCTTCTATTTTTGCTTTATCATGAAATTTTGTTAAAACTGTTGTTCTAAACTCATGATCAATTCCTGAATTCAAAATTAAATCTCGAGACGCTTTTATGTTTTGGAAATTAACTTTTACAGCACAAATTTTGTTATATTCTTCTGGAATACTTTTTATGTCCATGGCGAAATAATCAATAAGTTTTTTTTCTAGAAGTTTCGTGATTATTTCGGGGTTCGTGCCATTGGTATCAAGTTTCACTAAAAGCCCTAACTCTTTTATTTTTGTAATAAAAGAAATAAGGTCAGGATGAACAGTTGGCTCTCCGCCAGAAACAACAACTCCATCTAAAAAGTTTTTTCGTGTTTCCAAAAAAGAAAAAACTTCTCTTCTGGAATAAAATCTTTTTGCAGTTTTTTTATTTGCTCTGGATCCACAAACTCAGGGTTGTGACAAAAACCACACCGGAAATTGCATCCAGCCGTAAAAACTATGGTGGAGACTTTTCCTGGATAATCTAGCAACGAAAGTGTTTGTATACCACCAATGAGCATATTAATACTTTGCGCAAAAGGCAGAATTTAGTGAAGAAGTTTCTTGGAAATGTTGTCTAGAACAGTGTTCTGATTTTTTCCCAACATTGAAATTAGAAACGTTTCTGTGATACCCCATTACTCTTGTCCAGATTTCACACCGAGTCCGTTTGTTGTTGTCAGTCATTTTTTGCTATTATTTGTTAAGATTTAAAGACGTTTTTTGTGCTTTTATGGGGTAACATTAATTCTAAATTATTTTTTTATTAAACACCAATAATTTTTATCCTGTTTTACCTTTTGTAGTTTTTTGTCTTCTTGAATCATATTTTTCTCGAAATTCTAAATCGAAATCTCTGTCTCCGGTATATCCAACTTCTCGGTCACATGTTGGGCAATAGTCGTGTTCGCCTTTTATGTATCCGTGTTTTGGACAGATGGAAAAAGTTGGAGTAACTGTGATGTATGGTAATTTGAATTGAGTAAGAACTTTTTTAACAAAATTCTTACAAGCATCACTGTCAGACATTCGTTCTCCCATATAAAGATGAAGAACTGTTCCTCCTGTGTATTTTTTTTGTAATTTATCTTGCAGAGTAAGAGCTTCAAACGCATCAGCTGTAAATTCTACTGGAAGTTGTGAAGAGTTCGTGTAATAAGGTGCTTCGGGTGTTCCTGCTTGGATGATATCGGGGAATCTTTTTTTGTCTTCTTTAGCAAACCGGTAAGTAGTTCCTTCTGCTGGAGTTGCCTCAAGATTGTAAAGATTTCCTGTTTCTTCTTGGTATTCTGTCAATTTGTCTCGCATGAAATCCAAAACATCTTCAGCAAAGGCTTGTCCCCAAGTAGTAGAAATGCTTTCTTTTCCGTCAGTGAAATTTTGGATAGCCTCATTCATTCCATTTAGTCCTATAGTTGAGAAATGATGATTTAAATGATTAAGGTATCGTTTTGTGTAAGGGAAAAGTCCAAGATCCATCCATTTTTCGACTTCTTTTCGTTTTAATTCGAGTGAAGTTTTTGCCAAATCCATAAAGTGTCCAACTCTTTCTAAAAAAGCATCTTTTTCTCCTTTATGTTGATATCCAATTCTTGGCATAGAAACAGTAACCACACCAATACTTCCCGTCATTTCAGCTGACCCAAAAAGTCCACCACCTCGTTTAAGTAATTCAGTTAAATCTAATTGTAATCGACAGCACATAGATCTTACATGACTTGGGTCTAGGTCTGAGTTTATAAAATTCTGGAAATAAGGCATTCCGTATTTAGCTGTCATTTCAAATAAATGTTTTGTGTTTGGTGCTTCCCAATCAAACTCTTTAGTAATGTTGTAAGTTGGAATAGGAAAAGTAAAAACTCGTCCGCGTCTATCTCCAGCAGTCATAACATCAATAAAGGCTTTATTGATGATATCCATTTCTTTTTGCAGTTCTCCGTATTTGTAAGAAAATCGTTCTCCACCCAGTAAAAGTGCGCCTTCTTTGATATCTTCTGGAACAGTCCAATCAAGAGTAATATTTGTAAAAGGAGTTTGTGTCCCCCATCTAGACGGGATGTTTAGATTAAACACAAAGCTTTGCATGTTTTGTAATACAAATTTTTCTGTTTTATTTTTAACAAGTTCTTCTAACTTCTTTTTATCAATATCTGGATTAATTTCTAATATGTCTGCTTCCACTTCTAGTTCGTGTTTTTTTACAAAAGGCGCAAGATATGTGTCAAAGCTAGAAAAAGCTTGAGCTCCAGCCCATTCGTTTTGCAAAGTTCCAAGGAAATTCACCATTTGAGAAACAGCAGATGTAAGGTTCTTTGGTGGTCCTGATTCAATTTTTTCAGAAACTCCATTAAATCCTTCTTCCAGAAGAACTCGAAGACTCCATCCAGCACAATATCCAGAAAACATATCTAGATCGTGAATGTGATAATCACCATTTCGGTGAGCGTCTCCAATGTTTTTTGGATAAATATGAGAAAGCCAATAGTTGGCAGTTACTTTTCCTGATGTATTCAAAATCATTCCTCCAAGAGAATATCCTTGATTTGAATTAGCGTTTACTCTCCAATCAAGTTTTTTTAAATATTCTGAAATAGTGCTATTTACGTTTACTACAACATTTTTATCAGAACGAGATTCTGATCTTTTTGCTCGATATAGAATATAGTTTTTTGCAGTAGCTGCGTGTCCTTCTTCTATAAGTTTTTTTTCTGCTAAGTCCTGGATTTCTTCAACACTAGGGATTTTATCCTTAAAGCTCTTATTTAGAAGTTTAACAATAGCATCTGTTAATAATTTTGCTGTTTTTTCGTCATGACCACCAACATCTTTGGCAGCAGAAAATATAGCGTTTTGGATTTTTTTTGGATCAAAATCAACAATTTCTCCCGTTCTTTTTTGGACTTTAAAAATCATTTTTTAAATAAGTTTATGTTAAGCAGATAAGTAAGGTTTTTTTTGACCAGGTACAAGATTTGGTATGAAAAAAACTTTTCCCATACTCTATCTTGTGGTAGCCAAGGGTGCAAGAAAAATCTTAAAGATTACAAATGAGTACTTATTTTATCTCGATGCTTTGTATTTTTTTATCAAAATTTTGGAAATGTTCTTTGTGAGTTGTTGTGAAAAAAACCTGAGTATTTTTGCAGACGGATTGAAGGTGTTTTTGTCTTTCATCGTCTAGTTCGGAAAAAACATCGTCTAATAGTAAAATTGGAATAATATTGTGTGTTTCTTTTAGATAATTTTTTTTGGCAGCCAAAAGAGCTAAAAGAACTGAACGTTCTTCTCCGCGAGATGCGGTTTGGGTGATTTTTTTTCCACGCAAAGAAAAAACAATATCACCGCTATGTGGGGCGATGAAATTTCTGCGTGCAGCGAGTTCTCGTGTTTGATCTTTTTTGAAGAAATCCAAAACACCCTCTTGTGTAGGCGTAAATACTTGGGACGCCTCAAATGCAACATTTACTTCGTCATTATTTCCAGAAATATTCGAAAGTTGAGACTGGAGAATCGGCGCAAGATTTTGAAGGAAGTTTTTTCGTTCTGATATTATGTGTGGAATTGTGGCAGCTAGGATATTATTCCAAGGAGAAACTAAAGAGGGGATATCTATATGTTCTTCTTGTAATTTAAGACAGGCTGTTTTTTGTTTGTGGGCACGACTTGCTTGGATTAAGTTGTCGCGATAGGTAGGGGACATCTGGACAAGGAATCGATCAAAGAATTTTAGTCGATTTGTTTTTGTGCCGCTGAAAAGTCCTAAATGCTCAGGGCAAAAAAGAAGAGTTGGTATACTTCCTAAGTGAGACTTAAGAGGTGTTTTTTTTTCGTTTTTAAAAAATTGTCGTTTTTTTGCTTCTATTAATGTAGCGTAAATGTTTTCATTAAAATCGATTTCAATTTTTGCAGAAAGCTTCTGGTCTGTTATTAGATCTTGCCCAGATGATTCTCGCCAGCTTTTGCCGGCACTCATAATAGAGATTGCTTCCAGTAAATTTGTCTTTCCTTGTCCGTTGCCTCCCCAAAAAATTACAACGTTCTCTGTAAAGATAAGTTCTTTGTGTTTATGGTTTCGAAAGTCGTGACAGATTAGTTTTTTTATTTGAAGCATTCAGTTTAAATATAATTCAAAAGTTTAAAACACAAAAAGTTTAAGGGTTGAAAAGTTTAAATTATGAAGCAAAAAACATCACTTGAAAACATTTAATCATTGCC
This sequence comes from uncultured Candidatus Peribacteria bacterium, assembly GCA_964490135.1. Taxonomy (GTDB): domain Bacteria; phylum Patescibacteriota; class Gracilibacteria; order UBA4473; family UBA4473; genus JALWQU01. Next base: position 6,482 of record CAZBBI010000006.1, on the reverse strand, counting down.
CGCAAGGGGAAAGACCTACGAAAGTGCATTTTTTTGTAACATTCAAAGCAAGAATGCGTTTCATTATTTAGGCAGTTTCTTAGTCTAAAACAATTGACTTTTGTCGGGTTTAGACTTAGGATGCCGCCGTTGCGAGTGGGAGAGGTTCTCCCGGAAGCTGTTACGTATGTAATAGCCTTGTGCAATGTGGTCTTTGACATCACGATCGGGGAAAGATTTTCCCTAGTAAAAAGCAGATATTCGCTTGAATTTTGTCCATTAGGTTGGAGAGACTTCATGTCTGCCAAAGAAAAATATTAATCTTTGGAAAGCGAGTTTTATATTGGAGATATTCCTCTTTTTATAAAAAGACCGAGACTGGCTTATCGCCTTTCTCATCTTATTATTTATTAATTTAAAAAAACATGGACTTACTTGCAAATTTGCGAAAAGGTCTTGCATCTGTCGCTCTGACAGCTTTGGCTTCTACAATCGTAGTTGCTCCTGTGCAGGCTGCTCGTCTCGGATTCACCGATGACGCGGAGATTCCTTCATGGGCAGACGAAGCTATCGAAGAGTTGATGGATCAAGGCGTAGTAAATGGAAACGACGACGGTTCTTTTGCCCCTAATCGGCAATTAAATCGTGCAGAAGTTTCTAAAGTTATCGTTCTCGCTACTGGGATCGATTTAGATACAACAGGTGGCCCTCACTTCCCAGACGTGGAAGAAGGAGCTTGGTATTATGATTACATTGAAACAATGTACAATCAAGGATGGATAAATGGTTATCCAGATGGTTACTTCCGACCAGGAGTTGGAATCAATCGAGCAGAAATCGCTAAAATGGTGGTTAACGCATTCGAGATTGATCCAGACCTAGCTGGAGCACCTCACTTTGATGATGTTACTTCAGCTGACTGGTTTTACAGTTATGTTGAAACAGCATACAACAATGGACTTATGCGAGGATATGGTGACGGTACATTCGGTCCAGCTAACGCTGTGACTCGTGCTGAAACTGTTAAAATCGTATACGACAGCCAATTAGTGGTTCTTCCTGGACCTGGTGCTGTTGAAGGTACGCTTGAAGTGGCTCTATCAGATGATACGCCACGAGGAACTAATATTCCATTCAACGCTACTTCAGTTCCATATACAACTATTGAACTAACAGCTTCTGATGATGCAGACGTTGAAATTTCTTCTTTGACTTTCACTCGACTTGGATTGGGAGACAACGACGATTTCGACAATGTATGGCTAGAAATTGAAGGATTCAAAGTTGGAAATGATAAATCAATCAACAATGATGATGTAGTTGAATTACGATTCAACCCACCCATCGTTGTTCCAGCAGGACAAACTCTTGTTGCAGACGTTGTTGCTTCTTCGAAGTATCAATTAGCGTCTGATGGTACTTGTTTTGCATCTGGATCAGAAGGATGTAATATTGGTCACCACAATCGATTGGCTTTAGTTTCTGCTGAAGACATCGTTTCAACTGCAGCAAACATTGCTGGAGACCTCCCTATTGAAGGTGAAGAAATGGAAGTAGCTGATTACCGAGTTTCAGAACTTAAGTTCTCTCGACTTGGATCAGATACTACTGTAGACGTAGGAGACAGCTTTGTTGAAATCGGTAAATTCCGAATGTTAAACGCTTCTACTACAAATAAAGACGTTGAAGCTCGAGCTATTACTTTCAAAAATGATGGTACAGCAGAGCTAGAAGACGATCTTGAAAATGTTTCTCTTTATGTTTCTGGAGAACAAGTTTCAGCTGAAACTATTATCGACGGAGACTATGTTACTTTCCGACTAGATAACGGAGTAACTGGAGGATATATTGTTGAAGACGGAGATTCTCGAATCTTTTCTATCCGAGCAGATATTGTTTCTGCAGAGAGAGGAGACGTACTTAACTTCAAAGTTGATAATTTTGAAGATATAGTAGGAGTTGAAATTGGAACAGCATTTGGAGTGAAAGCTATCTCAGGAGATTCTAACTCACTTGATTTTTCTGGAACAACAACAACTGTTTCAACAACAACAACATGTTTAGATGAAGACGCAGAAGATTCTTGTGCGCGACTTAGAGCATACGAAATTGACGCAGGAGATCTAAATATCTCACGAGATCCAGCATCTCTTGGAAATCAAGAATATGCACCTGGATCAAACGATGTAGTAGTTATGACAGCACGAGTTGTTGTTGATCAACCAATCATCGTTGACGGAGTACGAATTAATACTCTTGAAGCATCAAATACGACTGATTCAACACTTCTAGATGATCTAGCTGAATTGAACGCTCACTTTGATAACTTCCGATTATTCCTTGACGATAAACTTATCGACACAGAAAATGATTTTGCTGGAACATTCGGAGGAAGCGGAGTTGGTACTTACATCAACTTCAACACTTCATTCGAAATTGCAGGAACTTCAGTATTGAAGTTAGTTGCAAACGTTGAAGACGGTGCAGCTACAGGATCTCGATTACGAGTTGAGATTCAAACTGATGCTTTCTCTTCTCCAGAGTTTATCTCTACGGGAGACCAAGTAACAGAAATTCAAGGTTCAGCTCAAGCTTCTTTCATAGAGGTTCAAGAGTCTAACTTGATTATCACTAAATCAGACGGTCTTTCTAACGGAGATCGAATTGTTGCAGGAGTAAACGATGTAACTTTCTTGAAATTTGTTCTAGATAACAATGATTCAGGAGACGTAAACGCTACTTCACTAACTATCCGAGGACTTGGAAATGGTGCAGCTACTGAATACAAGAACTTTACTGCAGCTATCTTTGTAGATGGTATCCAACAAGGATCTTCTCGAAGTCTTGACGCTAGCGGAAACGCTACATTCAATGACTTAGCAGTTGTTATTCCTTCTGCAGGACAAACTGAATTCGAAGTTGTAGTAGACACTCTTGAGTCTTCTGCAAATTCAAACCCTGCTAATACTACATTGGCAACAGGAGCACAAAGTGAAGTTACACTTGGAGCTTTGATCTCTGGATCAGGAACTGCTGCAGTAGGTAGTGCAAATGGTACAATTACAGCAGCAGTAAGCGCTGGAGTAGCTGGAAACAAAATTGCTGTTGTAAACAACGGATCTGGTCTTACAGGTGCTAATGCTGAAATCAATACACTTTCAGCAGCTGTTGGACTTGGAGACACTTCATTTACAGTTGAGACTGAATTTGAAAGTGGACACCCATCAGGATCTGATGTGTATCTTATTGTAAATCAGTACCCAGTTGGAACAACAATCTTTGCTATGGAAGATGCTTCTAAACTAGAAGCTGGAGACACATTTGATATTGACAGCGAAACATTCGTTGTTTCATCTGTTTCTGGTAATGATGTTACTGTTACAGTAGCAAGTACTGCAGCTCACCTTGTGGGAGCGTCAGCTACTGAAAACACTACAGGAAACAACATCCGATTGATGGTTGTAGCAGTTGATGCTGACAACGTAGAAAACGGACAGTCTGTTACTGTACAAGAAGGAGGAGTTGATGTTGCTGCTGCGGTTAATGAAACTACAGCTGGAACAACAAACGAAAACTGTGATATTGATGGTGTTACAACAAACGCTACATTAGAAGGAGATGCTACAGATACTGCAGCAACTAACTATCTATGTGGAGTTCGATTTGCACTTGTTCAATCAGGACAACTTACTATCGAAGAAGGAGCAACAATTGTTAACTCTTCAAATATCTTAGTTGCTAACGCTGTAGGAGTTGAAGTATTCAAACTACGACTATCAGCAGCAGACGACGAGATACAAGTAAAAGATCTATACTTTACTAATACTGGATCAGCAGACTTCGGAGACCGAGTAGACTTCAAACTTTACGACGACTTAGGAGTGCTTATCCAAGAAAAGCAAATGACTGGAACAACACTTCACTTCGAACTTGCAAACCAAGATCGAATACGAGTACCAAAAGACGATTCAGTAACTGTTACTGTTAAAGTTGATATTCGAGCAATTACTAAGTTGAACCAAACTGGTAAACAACTTATCTTAGCTCTATCAGCAGCAGCTGGTACAAATAACGAAGGAGTTGAAGCTGTTACGGCAGCAACAGGAGCAGACCTTACAGGAGCTGATATTACAGTAACTGGAACACCTACTTCTGGAGCATTCGTGGCTTACCGAACTATGTTGACACTTGCTAATGGAGCAATTCAACCTACATTCGCAGCTACAGCATCTGAAGCATCAGTATTTAGATTTACTGTTACAAACGATGCAATTTACGAAGCATTATTGAACGAGATAACTGTTCAAATTTCTGCATCTGCAGCTGATGTAATTACAGGAAACGCTAACATCAATCTTGATTTAGTTAAGTACAGTGATTCTGCTTACAGTGGAACGCCAGAAGACATTGCAACAGTTAATGTTGTAGGAACTGACTTAGTTACAGATGCTTATAACCAGAATGTTGAATTTACTGGATTCTCAGACGAAGTAGATGGTACAAACTACTACGAAGTTCGAATTCAAGAAGGATACAATAATGGTACATCTGACAATGATTCAATTACTGGATCAATAGTTGGGGACATTGCTTACGCAGCACCTACTGCTACAGCAGTAGCACAAACTGCTAACAACATTGTTTGGTCAGACCGATCAAACAACGGATCAGCTGGAGCGTACCTAAATGGTTACGAACTAGTTCTTCCAAACACTGCAGCCGGTCTTAATGAGTAATCATTAAACCTTAAGTAGTAAAAAAATCTTCGAGATTTTCCAAAACCCTCGCTCATCTGAGCGAGGGTTTTTTTGTTTAGTTTATTTTATATTTATACTTTTAAGCTTTTAAACTTTCACAAAGTGATTATGTTGAATTAGATGAACGACAAAGTAGTAGAAGATATTAAAAACAGAGTAGATTTGATTGAAATCGTTCGTAAATACGCCACAATCAAAAAATCTGGTAAAAATTACTCTTGTAAGAGCCCTTTCAGGAATGAAAGGACTCCTAGCTTCTCTATCTCTCCAGAAAAGCAGGTATGGTATGATTTTGGAGCCAGTGAGGGTGGTGATGTAATTTCTTTTGTAGAAAAAATAGAGAATTGCAGCTTTTTGGAAGCGGTAGAACATTTGGCTGATATATCGGGAACAGAATTACCAAAAAATTTTGGAGAAGGAGCTGGAGTCTCCAAACAAGAAAAAAAAGATATTTTTTCACTACACAAAGTTGCGGCTGAATTTTTTGCAGACACCTTACAAAAAAACAAAATAGCCTTGAAGTACTGTAAAGATCGTCATATCTCAGAATCTATGATAAAAGATTGGAATTTGGGATATGGCGGAAGTGTAAAAAACGGATTAACACAACATTTGCTAAAAAAAGGCTTCGCTCAAGACCTTATTGCTCAATCAGGAGTGGCGTTTCAGCGTGATTTTGGTGATAAACAAATGATGGATAGGTTTTATGAAAGACTTATTATTCCTGTTTGTGAACCACGAAACGGAGAGATTATTGCTTTTACAGGAAGGATTTTAAGCATTGGGAACAAAAAAATTGCTAAATATGTAAATTCACCGGAAAACCCAGTCTATCACAAAAGTTCCACTCTTTTTGGACTAGATAAAGCGAGAGGAAACATTCGAGCTAAGGATGCCGTGATATTAGTAGAAGGTAATTTTGATGTTGTGTTTGCTCACGATAGGGGGTTTTCTAATGTAATTGCAACCTGTGGAACAGCTCTTACAGATGGTCATTTGCGAATACTAAAAAGACTTACTAAAAATATTTATTTAGCCTTTGATGCTGATCTGGCAGGGAAAAAAGCAACGCTTAAGTCGACAGAGATGCTACTTAAAATGGAGCTTAATCCATATATTGTTGAAGTTGAGGGGGCAAAAGATTTTGGTGAGTTTTTAGAAAACAAGGAAAACGCAACGGTGTTGCAAAAAATCTTAAAAAAACCTGTTTCTGCGATGGATTTTTTCTTTGAAAAATTTGCTAACAAAAACTTAAATGGCACGGTAGAAGGAGAAAAGAAGTTTTTGGATTCTTTTTTCTATTTTTTGGGGCTTGCGTTGAGACCGATTGAAGTTGATGATTATTTGAATCGTCTTGCTACGAAACTAAACAGATCAAAATCTATTATTGAGGCCGAATTTACAAAGTTTAAATCTCAAAAAACGGTTTACACTAAAGAAAAATACGTAGAAGCAACTAAAATTGGATTTTCTCGTCAAGAACATTTTCTTGGATTCCTTTCGGCAAATTTTGAAGTTTTTAAGCCAATACTAGAAAAACAACAGGAAAAATTATCTAATCTTTTTTCCGAAGAATCTCCATTACAGATTCTCATAAAAAAGATATTAGACACCGAGTTAACAGATCAAGAACAACAAAAATTGCTGGGATGGGAAATGTTTGGAAGAAGTTTAACCGAAAGATCTGATGAAGAATTTTTAAAAACTGAATTTAACGCTTTTGTATAACAACTTAAAACAGAAAAA
>CAZBBI010000005.1:9353-18355 GCA_964490135.1 uncultured Candidatus Peribacteria bacterium | reverse complement strand
GTTAGAAAGTTTTAGATACTCACTAGATGTTAGTTTCTTCATTTCATTTGCTTGTCTTTCCCTTGTTCCTATCATTTCTTCTCTTAAATTATGACGTTCACTTTCAAGCCTTTCTTTTTCTGGTTTTGTTAATTTTTCATTTTTAAGAACTAAGTTTACCTCTTTTCTCTTTTCTCTAATTTTCATTTTTTCTTCCACATGTGTTTTTCTCAGCTCTCTTATCTCATAAAGTTCTTTTTCTCTTTCTGACATATTTCTTCTTTCAAATCTTTTTTTAACTTTTTTAGGAATAAGTTTAGATATTGCTTTTGTAGCAACATTTTTTCCGTTCATTAATCCATCTATAAGATTTTTTAATTTATTTACTTCTGCTTTTTTTTCCTTTATCTCCGTTTCGATTTTTGGTTTATCTTTTGAAGATGCTTTATCTTTTTTGGCAATTAATTTTTTAATACTATCTATTAAGTTATTTATTCTTTCTTTTAACTTAGAAACTTGCTCCTTTCGTTTTATTATTTCTTTAGGTTTTGATATTGGTTCTACTTCTTTTGGTTTATATTCAATTAGTTTTTGATTTGGTTTGGGCTTATATTCTATTTGTTTTAGTTCTCCCTTCCCCCTCGTTAACATTGATAAAATAAACAATGTAGCAGCTTCTTTTCCTGCTTCACTCGCTGTAAAATCAGCACCTTCTACTAGTCCAGCTTTTGAAAAAGCTTGATTAGCTAAAAACATGGCTGGCATAGCCGTAGCAGTATCTCTCACCGATCCCAATACTCTATTATTAATCTGTCCACCTGGTAATTTTGTACCAAATCCATGAGCAAATTTCAAGGCTCCAAGTGTAGCAATACTCATTCCTACACTTCCTTTTGACATCTGACTAAAATCTCCATTAGCTAGCCACTGTTGTGCTGAGTCAAAAGCTACACCTTCCAAGGCCAAACCAGAAAGACCTCCCAAGCTTGGATTCATACCAGCCCATTGCATTCCTTTTGCTATTTTTGTTCCACTACCTAAACGAGAAGCTCCTTGTAACAATGCTTCCTGTCCTATTTTACTCGCTCCATATCTCATCATACTGCCTCCAGCTAATCTAGCACCTGCTGCAATTCCTCCAGAAAGAGCTATCAATGTAACATTCATTAAAATTTCTTCCGTAATAGCATTTATTGTTTTATCTGAAAGATTAACCCAATCATTTTCTTGAGCCTGCCCAACCCCCATCATTTCACGATAGTTATTCAATGCCACTAGTTGCTTATTGTCTACTATGCTATCAAAAGCATGAAAGTTTGTTTTATCTTTATCGAGTAATTGTTCTAATACCAAACGATCTGTAGATCTAGTTACGGTTGTATCAAAAATTTCATTTTCTTTTTTTGTTAGTGCTTCTCCAGATAGACCTTTTTCTGCTAATTTCTTTCTAATATCATCACGTTTATCACTCATATTTGTTCTCACTTGATCTTATATTTATTTTCTATCTACGTTCTCAACCTCTTTTTCAAATGCTTCATTCCTAAAAATAGACTCATATATTTGAGCTGCTTGCTCTCTTTGTCCACTTGCACGCAAACGATCAGCTGTTTGTATCCATGACTCAGTTACATCTTCACCTGCTTCTTTCAATGTATCTTTATTTGTATTTCTCTGACCGATTTTACTTGGGTAAACTCCATCTTTCAAAAATTCTTTATAGGCTTTTTTTAGATTATCAACATCTGTATCATTTTTTCCATCTTTTAACCCATCAAAAGCTTCGTCAATAGTAGAGACCGTTCCTTCTGCAAATTTAACCAAAGCAAGACCAATAAGATTTTGTTGATTTTCTATTTCGGAAAGCCTGCCTTTTTCATTATCAAGATCATCTCCCCATCCCCAACTACCTATTTGTTCAAATCTATTTGTAAAAAAACCTTCAGAATTTATTGCTGTTGTTTCTCCCATTAGTTTTTGGGCAAACATATTTAATCCCTGATAATCAACATAGTACCGAACCATTGTTTTTTCTGCTTCTACCTCTTTTGTTTCTAAATATTTCTTAATATTTTCTCGAACTTGTTTTTGTTGTTCTTCTGATAATCGCGGGAAAACATTATAAAGTTCAACCACATCTTGCCATCGATAGGTATCATTAATAGAAACTAATCTATCAACTTCTTCTGCTGAAATCATTGGAAGATTGTCTACCTTAGATTTTAAATCTATCTCTGATTCAACGCTATCTGCTATACTTGAAATATCTGGTCCTAATCCTAATGAGATTGGCATCTCTATTGAATCTTCTTCGGCTTGTACAAAGTCTTGTGTAGCTATTGGAACCTCTTGTTTTTCTGCCGAATCTTCCTCTATTTTTCCAGTCAAATACTCCGCTGATACCCAACCGATATCTTCAGGATTTTCCCCATACTGAACCTTAAACCAAATATGTTTCCTCTTTTCAGATTTTTCACTTGATTCGTTTCCAGAACTATCTGTTGTAGTTTTTGTTTCTCTCAAAAAAGTCACCGTATCTCCTGATCCAATCCTACTGACAATATCCCAATTTTCATCACGAACCCGCAATTTACCGATACTTCCTTTATCTTTTGTTTTTACGATTAATTCTTCCTGAATTTTACCCTGAAGATCACTAAGACTAAGTTTTGAGTCCGCCTTCAACTTCTCTTGTAATTTATCAGCCATACTATCAACATCTGCATCCGTTGATCTATTTACATTATCTGGTGAATCTAGTTGTAAACCTAGATAAACAAACTTTGCATTAATTTTCGAAGCTGTTTTAAATAATCTTTTCATACTTAAATATCTAAATATTTTACCATAAATAACACCAAATATCAAATTGAAGTTTTGATAGTAATTCTTTATGATACTTGTAATAAAAATCATGCAAAAATCCGAACTTCTAGAAACATTGAAACAACTACAAAATAGATATAACTCTATTGTGGTCTCCCTAAACTTGAGTAAAAAAAGTGTTCAACTGAAGGATCTCCAAAAACAAACGGAAAATCCAGAGTTTTGGCAAGACCAAAGCAATGCTCAAAAGGTTTCACAAAAAGTCTCACATCTAGAAAGTTTCATCAAAAAGTGGGAAAGTTTTGCACAAAACTTAGAAGACCTGCCACAGCTTGTGGAAATGGCAGAGGAAGAAGATTTATCTGAATTAAATGTGGAAATAAAAACCTTGAACAAAAAATTTGATCAGATGGAGACAGAAACGCTTCTGAATGGAGAATATGACAAAAATAATGTTATTCTTTCTATCCACACTGGAAATGGTGGTCAGGATGCCGAAGATTTTAGTCAAATGCTTTTGAGGATGTATTTACGGTTTACAGAGAAAAAAGGATACAAAGCTACAATCTTGGAAGAATCTCCTTCTGACGACGGGATAAAATCAGCGACAATTGAAGTTAATGGTCCAATGGCGTATGGTCATCTGAAATCTGAACACGGTATCCACAGGTTAATTAGACTCTCTCCTTTTAATTCCAAAAACTTAAGACAAACTTCTTTTTCTCGGGTGGAAATTTTACCAAAAATTGAGTCTGATGATGAAATCCATATTGAGGAAAGTGATTTAAGAGTGGATGTTTTCCGTTCTTCTGGTGCGGGAGGGCAATCTGTAAACACTACCGACAGTGCCGTTAGAATCACTTATTTACCGTTAAATCTAATTGTAACGTGTCAAAATGAGAAATCTCAACATCAAAACAAAGATGCGGCGATGAATGTTTTGCGGTCACGTTTGGCACAACTCAAACTCGAACAAAAGGCTTCTGAACTCAAGGAACTTCGTGGAGATTTGATGGAAAATTCTTTTGGGTCACAAATTCGAACTTACACCCTTCAACCATATAAATTGGTCAAAGACCATCGGACAAATTATGAAGAAAATCAACCTGATAAGGTTTTTGATGGAGAATTAGATGGGTTCGTCGAAAGTTTTTTGAGGAAAAATTAATTTTTGTGAAAATTGCTTCCCCCATCAATTTCTAACGCCCGATAAATTTGTTCAAGTGCCATCAATCTAACTAAATTTCGTGTCCAGACCATAGTCCCAAAACACACCTTTGCGTTAGCTCGGTCAAGTACTTTCTGGTGTAATCCGTGAGCTCCCCCGATAACAAAAATAATTTCACCAAAGGTTTCTAATTGCTTTTTAGTCCATTCGGAGAATTGGATAGAATTTCTTTCTTTCCCTTTTTCATCAAAGGCTATCACGAAAGATTGATCACTTATTTTGTTCAAAAACAATTCTGCTTCTTTTTCTTTGGCAACCTTATCGTCTTTAATCCCCGCTTGATTAAGCGGTAATAGCTCACATTTACAACGAAAATTTATTCGCCTGAGATATTCCTGTTCCCATTCAGTAATCTCATTTTTTTTGCCGAAAAAGTAGATTTTTATACGCATTTTTTAGGTTGTCATTCTGAACTTCAAACTTAAATTCATGTTGTGAAGAATCTCTTCTCTTTCTGAGAACAGGAGATCCTTCGCCCTTTTAACTTAAACATTAAGCTCAGGATGACAGAATAAATTTATTTATGTAGAATATAACAGATGATGTCCAATTTACAAACTTCCGAGAATACCCGTCTTAGTGAGAAATCTAAACAGTGTAAAAAAATTTTGCTTATTAGTTTCTGTGTTTTTTTAACTGGTTGTTTCGGTAGTGATGAACAAATAACTGTTAATGTGCAGAAATTCAAGATAGAAGATACTACTTTTGAAGTTTCCTTACCTGAAACATGGGAAATTCTAACTCCAAACAATCAAAAGGGAGAAGTGATTTTAGCACAAAAAAATGATGAAAATCTTGTTATCACTCATCAAAATAATTATTCAAAAGATACTGCAAATATGATTGTTAAATCATTAGAAAAAAACTTTTTTAGTTTTGAACTTATTAGTGCAAATCAAGATAGCTGGATGTTTAAAGGAAAACTTTCAGCAAAATCCCCTAGCCGAGAATTTCAGCAAAAAATAATTCAAGTGCCTAATTCCACGCAATTTTTGTATGAAAGTTGCAGTGCGGAGATCTTTGAAGGCATAGAATCAGATTGTTTGAGTACTTTGGAGAGTTTTAAAATAAGTAAATAACAAAAAAAATCGCTAATAAAATTTAATAAGCGTTTTTTTTAAAAATTTGAAGGGTGGTGTCGGAAGCGGGAAACATCTTTTCTCGATTTTTAATCGAGAACGCTGAGTGTTTCTTTCCAATCGCTAACTCTCTTAGTTCGTTGCTCTCGGAGAAACAAGCGAACCCGGTTCAATCCCCTCTTTTGAGGTGTGGTGTCCAGAGCGGGAATCGAACCCGCACGCCGGTTGAGGGCACAAGATTTTAAGTCTTGCGTGTCTACCAATTCCACCATCTGGACATGTTATTTTTTGGAGGTGCTACCCAGGAGAGAAACTGAGAAGTGCAAGATTTGCAGATTTCTTAGTAACTAGGCAGCGACCAAACTAAATTTTTTGGAGGTGCCGTCCGGGATCGAACCGGAATACAAGGCTTTGCAGGCCTCTGCGTAGCCATTCCGCCACGGCACCACTTAAAGAGCTGAAACATTTTAATATTGAAAATATTTTTGTCCATTTCTATTTTTACTTTATTTATCATTCTCATATTATCTAAACAATGAAAATCTCAAGAATCTTCGAATTTGATGCTGGACACAGAATCCCGAACCACAACTCTGAGTGTCGAAATCTTCATGGACATCGGTACAAATTAGAGCTTACTCTTCAGGGAAAAGTTTTAAATACTCAAGGTGAAAGCCATGAAGGTATGGTGCTAGATTTCGCCGATATTAAGAAAATCACGAACAAAATAGTTGATCAAGTAGATCATAGTTTTTTTGTATACGAGTCAGACACTCAAATGCTTGATTTCCTCAAAACTACTGATTCGAAATACACTGTTTTAACTGCTATTCCTACCGTTGAGAATATTGCTAAATTTTTACTTGAGAACCTAAAACCTAATTTTGAGAAAACTTACAATGATTCGCTTATTATTAAAAAAATAAAGCTGTGGGAAACTCCTAATTGTTTTGTGACATTGAACGCATGAAAATCTGTGAAATATTTCATTCCATCCAAGGAGAAGGTGTAAATGCAGGGACACCTGCTATATTTGTACGATTTTTTGGGTGTAATTTACAGTGCAAGTGGTGTGACACTAAGCAGTCTTGGCGCAAAGATCAGGCAAAATTCGAGGAACTAGAAATTGATAAAATTATTAAAAAGATAGGATTATTTGATTGTAAACACGTTGTTTTTACTGGTGGCGAACCAACGCTTTTTCAGGAGGAAATGAAAAAAATAGTTGATGGTTTAAACACCCTCTCTCCACAAAAATATTCTTTTGAACTGGAAACAAATGGTTCGTTCTCGATTCAAGACGATATTTGGCAAACAATTAATATTTCCCCAAAACTTAAAAATTCCGGAAACAAGTCTTATGAGGTAAAGGCTAATGATTTCCCTGCCAAAACTTGGTGGAAATTTGTCGTGGAAGACGAAAACGATATGCCAGAAATATTAGAAATTAAGAAAAAATACAATATTCCAGACGAAAAGATGCTCCTTATGTCGCAAGGACAAACTAAGAAAGAAATAGAAAAGGTTTCTCCAAAAATCATCGAACTATGCAAAAAATATGGATTTCGGTTTGGTCCGAGATTGCATTTGATATTCAATCAACAGTAAACATGAAAAATGATAAATCTGGTCTCATAATCTTATCAGGTGGACTAGACTCAACTGTTTTGGCTCATCATCTCATAAAAGAAAAAAACTATAATCTAAAGGCAATTTCTTTTGATTATGGTCAGAAACATGATCGGGAGTTAGACTGTGCCGCGGAACAGTGTGAAAAATTAGGGATTTCTCATAAAATTGTTTCTCTGGATTTCATTAATCAGATTTTTAGCAGTTCCCTACTCCAGTCTGGAGATGATATCCCGGAAGGGCATTATGAAGACGAAAACATGAAATCAACCGTTGTACCTAATCGAAATATGATTTTGATCTCTATTGCAGCTGGGTACGGGATCTCAAACAACATTGAAGATATCTTTTATGGAGCACATAGTGGCGATCACAGCATTTACCCTGATTGTCGTCCTGAGTTTATCCAAAAACTAAGGGAAACTTTAGCTTTATGTGATTGGAAAAATATAAATCTAAAAGCTCCTTTTCAGGATTTTGATAAAGCAAAAATAGTTGAAATTGGTAAAAATTTAGATATTGATTTCTCCCACACCCAAACTTGTTACAATGGTAAAGAAAAAGCTTGTGGAACGTGTGGCAGTTGCACAGAACGACTGGAAGCTTTTGAAAAGAATAATTTAATAGATCCAATAAAATATCAATAAATGTCTAACACTAAAGACCTAACGTTACTGGGTAAAAAAACTACTTACAAATTAGATAAACCTGACAAAAATATTCTGGAAACTTTTGATAATGTTGCAGGACAAATCGTTGTTCCTTTTCTCTGTCATGAGTTTACTTCTATCTGTCCTATGACGGGACAACCCGATTTTGCTAAATTTGAGATTGCTTATATTCCAGACGGGAAATGCATTGAATCCAAAAGTTTAAAACTTTATCTTTTTTCCTTTCGAAACCATGGAGAGTTTCACGAAGATGTAACTAACCGTATCATGGAGGACATTATTGATAAAATTAAACCAAAATTTATCCGTGTCTGGGGTGATTTCAACGTTCGTGGAGGAATCGCGATTAAACCAATGGCACTAAAATTTAAAGATGAACTTTCTAGTGATGAAAAAGAGGACATCAAAATCAAGATGGAGAATTATGATCGGCTGAGGAAGTTTGATTTTTAAGGGATTTAAAAAAACATCATTGTCATCCTGAGGTATTCCAGACTACATGAGATCCTTCGTCGTTTTAAATTTGAGTTTTATTGCTCAGAATGAGAACAGAGATGTTTTTAAAAAGCTCAATAGAAAAAACTTAAAATAACACAAACCACTATCATCCTTCAACCTATTGCTGTCATCCTGAACTTCTAACACAAATTAATGTGATGAAGGATCTCACTCTAGTACCAATCAGCTGATAAATCCTTGAGTGTAGAATTATCAACCTGAATAAGCTCGTCTTTCCGAACGCGCTTCCAGCCTTTTATTTCTTTTTCTCTATCAAGCGCAAATGCAATTTGATCGGTCTCCTCAAAAAAGACTAAATCCGTACAATTATACTTTTTGGTAAAACCATCGATTAGTTTGTTTTTATGCTCGTAGATACGCCGCTCTAGATTATTGGTTACTCCTGTGTACAAAACCGTTCTGGTTTTATTCGACACAATGTAGACGTAGTAATTCTTCGAATTCATGATTGCAGCGTTACGGAAGATCCTTCGTTCCTCAGAATGACAATGGATTTCTAAAAATATGATTATTCCAAACCAAATAATTCATTAATCCGGTTCCCCCCTTTTTCGGTTCTATCAATATTAAAAAGAATCATTTTCAATTTCCCGATATATCTAACTTTCTCAATCTTTTCATTCAAATGTTTCTTCATAATTGGTTCAAAAAATGTTTTATATTGAGTCTCATCTTTAAATATTTCGGAAATAAGACTTTTAAATATGTTTTCGTAAAGCCCTCTCCTAAAAATTTCTTTTTTCTCACCAGGCAACTCCCAATATTGGTAATACAAATGGATAAGCTTTTCTAAAAACTCAGAATTATGGTAGATAAGAATTTTTCTATTCTTTATATTTTTGATGAAAATAGCAGAAAAATTCATACATGCTAACGTAAATTCTCTTTCTGATATTTGTTTATTAACACAAAGAGAATTCGTATTATCTATAAATATGAAAAAAAGTTCCTCTTCTACTTTATAGTTTAAATAATTCTTTTCCCAAATTTCACTCCAAACAATTTTTTGATCTTCAATATTTTTTGTTTTCGCTAATTCTTTCAAATATCTATATCGAAATTTCCATTTTA
>CAZBBI010000005.1:0-9343 GCA_964490135.1 uncultured Candidatus Peribacteria bacterium | reverse complement strand
GCTTGAAATCCAAAGATATAAATTTTTAATCAATAACATAAGTACCAATAGTCCCCATAAATAAGATATAAAGAAAAAAGTCTTAATCTCCATCCAATAGTTAAACTCAAGGAATAGTGGCCCCATAAATACCAAACCAAATGCAGCTGATGAATTTTTAACATCTAACACCACCCCTAATATTGTTTTCAAATCCAACTGAGGAAATATGTTATTTTTTTTGCTTCTAGTTGATAACAGTATTTCAAAAATTGCTATTCCAAAAGGAATTAAGATTGTTATTAAGGCAAAACCTAAATTCTGAAAAAGTGATATAGCGTCTGCAGATGGATCTTTTAGAAACGTCACAAAAGGTAAAATCACCGTAGAGTTTGTTAAATAAGAATACTCGACAGCTATAAAAAAGAGAACAGAGATAAGAACTAACATAATAAATGCATTATCCAAAATCCATTTCAATAATTTTTCTTTCATCCTCTCAACTATACTCCCCTACTACAGAATTGAAATAAGGGTGGTTAATTAAAATTTCATATACAACTTACTGTCTGTCATTCTGAGGCACAAAGAATCTATTCCTGACTACATGAGATCCTTCGCCGTTTTTAAATGAGTTTTATTACTCAGGATGACAATAGAGGTGTTTTTTATGACTGTATTCCTAATCACACACTACCTAAACAAAAATAATCAGTAATGACAGATCTATTTCAAAAGAGCTAAACAATAATTTTTTGTAATTTATCACAAGACCAATACAATTAACTCATAATTTAACTTTTTTTAAAAATGCTCGACATCAAAGCCATTCGCGAAAATCCTGATCAATTCAAGAAATCTCTTGCTAGAAAAGGGGTTAATTCGTCGGTAATTGATGATTTGTTAGTATCTGACAAAGTTCGTCGAGAAAACTTACAAAAGGTTGAGGAACTAAAGGCTAAACAAAATAAAGTTTCTAAAGAAATTCCAAATTTAGCTGGAGAAGAAAAAGAAAAAGTTCTTGCCGACATGAAAATGATTGCAAATGAAAGAAAAGAGTTGGAAAAAACTTTGGAAGAAGCTGGTGAAAAATATGACTCCATAATAAATAGACTCCCCAATCCCCCATCTGAATTTGCTCCCGATGGGAAAGACGACACAGAAAACGAAGTTATTGAGTTTGTAGGAAAAAAACCAGAGTTTTCTTTTAAACCAAAAGAACACTGGGAACTAGCTGAAAAACTAGACATTCTAGACACAGAACGAAGTGCTAAAGTTTCAGGAGCTAGGTTTTATTACATGAAAAATGAACTAGCAATACTCCAAAGAGCCCTAATTTTTTGGGCATTTACAGAAGTTGGTAAAAAGTTTGGATTCACTCCAATGATTCCACCATTTCTAACTCGTGATGCAGCGATTAAAGGAACTGGGTTTTTTGATAAGGATGAAAACTATTGTGTGAACCCCGGAGACGATGATTTGTACTTGATCGGAACAAGTGAAGTACCGATGACTAGTTATTATGCGGGAGAAATTTTAGATGAAGCAATTCTTCCCCAAAAATTTGTAAGTTACAGTCCATGTTTCCGTAAGGAAGCCGGAAGTTATGGAAAAGATACGAAAGGAATTTTTCGGGTACATCAATTTGAAAAAGTAGAGATGGTGATTTTTTGTTTACCAGAACAGTCTGCAGAAATGCATGAGAAACTTAGAGAAGTTGAAGAACATCTTTTAAACGAATTAGAGGTTCCTTACAATGTGGTAAATGTTTGTTGTGGTGATTTGGGAAGTAGTGCTGTTAAAAAATACGACATGGAAGCTTGGCTCCCTGGACAAGATCAGTTTAGAGAAATGACATCAACTTCAATTTGTACTGATTTCCAAGCTCGAAGGCTGAATATCCGTGTTCGACGAAAAGACGGAACGATTGAACCGTTACATACATTAAATGGAACTGCTGTTTCTAGTCGACCGCTTGTGGCAATTTTGGAAAATTTCCAAAACGAAGATGGGTCAGTAGATATTCCAAAAGTGTTGCAACCACTTTGTGGGTTTGCAAAGATTGAGGTGAAAGGGTAATCAAAAAAATAATTAACTAAATTTTAATAAATATTTTATTTTTTTGCTTCTTTTAGAATATTTAAAAAAGGTCCACTCTTTACATCAATTTTAGGAAAATTTTGATGTATTCTACAAAATTTCTCGCTTCCATCATTACATACCTTTCCTCCTCTAAATCCATCGCTAGACAAACAACAAGAAACAAAAAAATTAGTTTCTTTTGTTATATCTTCAATAGCAACTAAAGCCACTAATGGCTTAATTACAGAATGCTTACATCCTACGCCCAAAACTTTAATAGTTGTAATCTCCAACATATTTGCTACAGAAATTATACCAAGTTCACTATCAATAATAGTTTTCCCTGCTTCATCTATTTCATACTCTCTAATAATCGGTTTTCCAAAATTTTCATCAAAATCTGGTAAATTTTCCCTAAAGAATGGTAATTCGGATTCGTTTATGAAACCTGACATTTTTGATTATTTTATTAAAACAATTGTGCTTTTTTTAGAATCTCGTGCTTTATTAAGTTAAGATTAAGTTTTGCCTTATTTTTACAAGCTTTAGTACGCAATGTCAATTCTTTGATAAACTATTTATTTGAGGTAAAATAAATAAATTTTCCTCCATAAAAAAACTAACCTAAACAGAAAGATATTCTTAATCCTTCTGTGCGAAACGATCCAATAAATATTCTAAATTTTGGATAGTTGCTTCTGTTTTTGCTTCTCCGTGTCCTACAAAAGCTCGCCCATTTTTAAGGTGTTCTATCTCCGCTATTGGGGCAGTAGCTTTAGTTTCTTCTTTTAATCTAATTAATTTTCTCCATTTCAAGGGATTAAATTTTTCCTGCAAAACACTTGGTTGTGTAATACTTTCTATAAGCTCAGTACAAGCTGGTGTTGCGAGTACCCGAATATTTGGTTTTGCAATTAAATCTTCTGGTTCAATAAATCCTCTAAAATCTCCCTCAAAACTTTCATCGCCTTCTAAATGTTTTTTAAATTCTTGCAAAGCAGGTGTTCCTTTTTTACTCTCAACCCCATTACACAAAATCCCACAAGAAATGCCTTCCATGTTTATTCCATCAGGAATTTTCCAACTATTTGTTTCTTCATCTTTTTCTAATTGTAAAATTCTTTTTCTTATTTCTTCTAAATCTTTCCGAGAAAGATTTTGTCCTTTTTTGTCTTTAACAAATGCTTCAATTAACTTCAAATAAACATTCCCAATAAATCCATTAGCAAGAATGTTTACTCCATTCTTTGATTGCAAAAACTCTAAAGCATCAAAATCAATAAAATTATATTTAGGATGTCCTAAATACTCTTTAATAAAATAATCAGGGTATTCATCATCTGGTAGAACCATGACATCCTTTTTCCCATTATGCTCTTCTAGTGTTTGGAGTGTATCTTTGTAATCGTCTCGTGTTGTGCCTGGTATCGCCCCATTATCTGCAAAAAACACTCCAGGTAGCAGTTCTTTGATAATAGTTGGTCTCCTTTTTTCTTTTTCGTTTCTTTTCTTTCTTTTCAAATACAACATACTCAAACTAACATTATGTTTCGTTGAACCATTTGAATATGTAGCTACTATCTCGGAACAATCTCTTTGAAGTTGTGCAACAACTCCCATTGAATTATCCCTTTCTTTCCCACTTCCATTCATTGGTGCCTGTTTATCTGCGTGAACAATTTGTATGAAATTTCCAACTTCTTGTTTTATCTTTGCCCTATCTCCAACTAGAATCAATCCTACTTTGTCTCTCTCCAATCTAGCATGATCTTCTAACAATCTACGTACTGACTCCAAATTCCTTTCTGCTGCTCCATCATCACCACCTAAAATATCAAATGCTATATAATTTACATCTGAGCTTAATTCTAAATTAAAAGGATCTTTTTTCGCCATTTTTTAATTATTTAATCAAACCTTTTTAAAACTGTTTTAAAATTCTTTTTAATACATCTCCAATAGTTCCCACTAGTTCTAACATACTTGAAGATTTTGCTTCTACTACTCCAACTCCAGCTTCAACTTCTTGTGGATTATCCCTACGTTCCGCAACTAAAGCACCTTGTTTGAGGTTTTCTCTAGCTTCTTCATAATATTTTTCTGGAAAATATTTGTTTCCTCCTTTTTTTTCCATTTTTAAATTATTAGTTTCACAAAAAAACATAAACATTAAACACTTCTTGATGTTTTTGTCAAAATAGTTTTTAGAGAATACCACCGTCTCCCATTCCAAAAAGCCCAATAATAAGTCCTAAAACTCCAAACCCAGTGCCTGCAATCCAAAATCGCATTACAATTTGAGTTTCTGACCAACCTTTGGCTTCAAAATGATGATGAATTGGCGCAATTAAAAATAGTTTTTTACCGAAATATTTTTTCCAAAAAAGCTGCAACATCACTGAAATCGTTTCTAAAACGAAAATCGCACCCACAATAGCAAGAATAAAAATAGCATTAGTCATCATAGCAATTACTCCTAACGTTGCTCCCAACGCCAGCGAGCCGGTATCCCCCATGTAAATTTTGGCGGGAGGAACATTAAACCACAGGAAGGCAACAAGAGCTGCTACAATAATTGTACAAAAAGCCGCTAATATCGGTAAACCATAAAAGTAAGAAATTACAGCAAATATTCCATATGAAATCGCCAAAAGTCCGCCAGCTAATCCATCAAGTCCATCTGTTAAATTTACAGAATTAGATACCCCCACAAGAATAAAAATAAAAAGTGGAAAATACCAGTATCCAATAAAAAAATCACCTATTCCTGGAAAATGAATCGGAAACGTAGTCCCCCATCCAAGCTTAAATACAAACCACATTGCGCCCATTACCGCAAATCCAAAAAGACTCCAAAATTTCACTTTTGCAGATAAACCTTTTTGGGCTGATTTTTCGGTAATATTTAGGTAATCGTCTAAAAGTCCCAAAACACCAACACCAAAAAGTGTTAAAATTGGTAAATAAGTCTCCCCCCTATTAAGTAAGGAATGATCCATAATTCCAAAAAATGATAATATTCGTGAAAAAATAACAGTTGCCAAAACCGCAAAAATAATCATAGCACCGCCCATAGTTGGGGTACCAGATTTGTGTAAATGTAAGGCCGCAAAAAGTTTAGCTTTCTTTCCGCTAACATCTTCACTTCTGATTTTTTGAGTTAATTTGTATTTCTGAATAAACTGAATAAACGGTGGAAAAAAAAGAACTCCAATTACAAAAGAAAGTGATGCGTATCCCCATATTTCAACTAAATTTTGTATGTGTATTGAGTTCATTCTTTATTTGATACTAAAAAGGCAAAAACACTGAAAAATATAATACTTAACGGGGTCATGTCAAAGATAGTAGCTAAATTCACAAGTAAAAAAGCAATAAGAATAAATATTTTTGATTTTCGCGAAACAGAAGAAAAAAGTGTCCACCAAAATCCTAGCGCTAAAAAAAGTCCAATAAACCCAAGTTGAACAAAATAATCTGCAAAAATATTTTCAGCAATTGGGGCTTGATCGTTGTTTTGTTCCACTAAGTTCTTAGTACGTGCTGCTGGACCATAACTACCTAATTGTCCATAAATAGGATTATTTGCCCCATCTTTCATTGCTTGAATTGGTCTAGTAATATGATCGGAATCACTAAGACGTAAGAACCTGTTGATAGTTAATTGCTTATGGTTAATAGTTTTTTGTTCTGTATTTTCAGGTAAAAAATTTACGACTAATATTTTTGCCAACGCAAGAAACAAAACAACTACAAGCCAGATTTTTGTAAATTTTAAAACCTTATCTGGTAAGTTCTTAAGCTTTGAAAGTAGTAATAAAACTAAAAGAATAACACTTCCCCCAAGAGCTGCACGAGAACCACTTTGCCAAATACCAAAAAGTAAAATAATTAAAAATATTAAATCTAGAGCTCGAAACTTTTTGCTCCTTATTGCAATTAAAAATAATGCTACAAACAATAAATGTCCAAATTCCACTGGTCCACTCGCTCCTCCTTGCATACGGATCATATCGCCTACCTGATGATAGATTGGAATGGTTTGTCCTGGTACCCAAGAAGAAATCGTTGTGGAATAAAAATTTTTTAATACTTCAAACCCATCTGCAAATTTTCCCCAAATTCCAAATAACACCGAAAACACGGAAGAAACAATGAATGTTGTGGAAAAAATCTGGAAAATTTTGTTAGAATCTTTTCCACATTTTTTTAAGAAAATTAAAAAAACAATAAAAACAAAAAACCCGAATCCTATATATCTAGCAGCTAAAGATGAATAATAATTTTGTTCAAGCCCAGAAAGCAAGCCTAACCAAATAAGAAACAAAGCAGCGTAAAAAATTGGCTTTTGCCAAAAGTTTTTTCTTTTCTCTTTATTTTTACCAAAAAAACTCTTTAAATAATCTTTTATTTTTTCCCCAAAAGACAGCGTTTCTGATTTCATAAATAAAGCCACCAGACAAAGAAGTACCAAAACTATTTCTTTCCAATAACGGAATGGTTCAGGAAGAAAAACCGTTATCAGTCCATGCCAGGGAAGGAACGCCCCAAGTAAGATGATTAAAAGTTTTGCGATGTCTTTCATAGGTTTATCCTACTTTTCTTTCTCCCCCAACACAACATAATTTCTATTCTGGAATTTTTCCGCACGCTCTACTTTAAATCCATTTTTTTTCAGTAATTTAGCTAAATCTTTTTCAGTTACTTTTCGATAAATACGTGGATGTTTTTCTTTACCAAAGGGAATAAGCCAATTTTTGCTAAATACCCGTCCTGACCAAAAGTTTGACCAAAAGTATTTCTGTGGAAGTATCCAAGTCGTGATAAAAATTGTTCCACCTGGTTTAAGTATTCGATGACATTCCGATAAAAAATTTTGCTGTGAAACTTTGTCAGTCAAGTGATGAAAAGACGCAATAGCCACAATCACCTCAAAGTTATCTTTACCAAATGGTAACTTTTTCCCGAAATCTCCCTTAAAAAAATGATCTCCTTGATAAGTCCACTGAGCAATTTCTAACAAGCCCTCCGACAAATCTAATCCGAAATAAGCTCCTTTTGCAATTTTCTTCGTTCCTAAAAATTCACGGAACCGACCGTTTCCACACCCCAAATCCAATAATTTATCTCCTTTTTTAATTTTGGGGGAAACAACCTCAAACTCACTCCATGAGTGATTACGAGTGGAAGAAAAATCTTTAGCGAATTTGTCGTAGTGGGACATGCTGAAAGTTAAAGTGTAAACAAATCATACCCTTTTCTTCTACAACAAGCTATCTCTTTTTTTTCAACTTCTTCCTCCATCTCTTCAAACACTTTTTGGTTCAAAAAACCTTTTTCAAAAAATTCTCGTTCAATCTCATGTTCCTTACGAAAACATTCTTGTTCTGCCATCCTCAAACGCTCTGCCATAATTATTTCTGGAAATTCTGTTTCCATTTGGGCAATCTTTGATTCAGAATTTTCATTCCAACCTTCATACCGTTTAATAATTTTTGCAATGATATGTGATTTTTGAAAAAGTGTGTGACCCGATTTTAATTTCCTAAAATCATAAATAACACGCCAACTAGCAATACGTCGCGCCCTGTAATGCATCATTCGTGATAAAATTTTATTTTTTTGATAGATTTTAAACCAATTTTTTGCTAATTTCTTAGACAATAAAATACTAATAATTTTACAAAAATCACATTGTTTTGGAATTTCTGTTGCAACTTTGTGTGTTTCTTTTCGTTCTTCTGGTAGGATGTCTTGCTCTAAGTAATCAATTTGTCGCAAAATACTTCCTATCAACGGAACAAACCGTTCTTCTGTAATTTCTCCAAGAGCAAATAAATTCTTGTAAGTTCTTTTTTCAATACCCAGAGCATAATGTGAAAGAAGTTTTTCTATTTCACGAACACACTTAGTATTGCCTTTAATTTCTGCCAAAAATTCCAATGATTGATCACGCTCTTTTTCATATTTTTTTAATAAAATCTTACAACTTTTTGTTGAAATGTATTTCCGATCAAGGAGACTTTGTAAATACAAAGAAAGCTTTTCACTGATTAAGATCTTCGCATCAAGGTGTTGTATTTTTTCAAGACGAGAAAAATCAATAACTCTTAGTTTTTTTACTAACCAAGAAATTGATAATCCATTAAGTAAAAAAGTGACCAAAATAATTCCCGCTGTCAGAGCTTGTAATAATTCTGCATACTCAAATGTCTCAGGAATAAGTAAAACTGCCGCTGCGGCTAAAGCTCCCCTAATTCCTCCCCACATAACTACTGTCTGGTAAGCTGGCGATATTTTATCCTTCCCAGAACGAGTAAGATTGGTAAGAAAAAATGAAAAATAAACAGATATTGGACGAGCAAAAATAAGAATGATTGCGCTAACAACAAGGATTTGCTTCCAATAAAGTGTAAAATCAATTTGTCCAATTTTTAGTCCCAATAACATGAAAATTAAAGCATTAGAAATAAACCCTAAAAACTGCCAAATCTCTGTGAATGATTTTTTTGTTTCTTTTTGAAGTTTTCGTCTTCCTAAATTACCCATGACAAAAGCCGCGATCACTGTGGCTAAAATTCCAGAAACCCCCAAAAGTCCTTCAGCTACTAAAAAAGTAATATGAGCTAACACTAAACTCAAGGTCAACTGCACACCTTTAGTTTTTGATTTAGCAATGGCATATGAAAAGATTATTCCAAACCCAAGTCCTACTCCCACACCTTCAACTAGTGAAATAATGAAATTAAAAATCTCCATCGCTGTTCCTGTTGTGGTCAATGTAATTTCCTTAAAAACGACCATTCCTAACAAAAACTGAAAAAGAACTAAAGCCGTAGCATCATTAAGCAAACTCTCCCCATCAACAATTGTTTCTAGTTTTTCTGGGGCATGGATTTCTTTAAAAATAGCTAAAACAGCCACCGGATCTGTTGCGGAAATAAGTGCTCCAAAAAGCAAACTAACCCCTAATGGAATATTCAAAAAATAATGCAGTCCAAAACCCACAATTCCCGTTGCAAGGAAAAGCCCAAAAGTTGCTAATACTGTAACTTCACGAAAAATTCGCCGAAAATGGCGAAAATTCATGTGGTAAGCTGACTCAAAGATTAAGGTTGGCAGAAACACATAAAACACAATTTCTGGTGAAAAATGAAAATACTCAAAAAATCCGAGAGAAAATACTGATTCTAACAAAGACAAAATAATTCCCCCTAAAAGAAGACCTACCGCAAATGGAATACCAATCCATCGTGAGAATACGTGTATTCCCGACGCCAGA
>CAZBBI010000004.1:0-19632 GCA_964490135.1 uncultured Candidatus Peribacteria bacterium | reverse complement strand
ATTGCTGACTTCTTATCACAAATTAGAAACGCACAAATGGCGAATAACGCTAGCGTTACTATTCCTTATTCTAAAATGAAAGAAGCTATTGCAAAAGTAATGCTTAAAAATGATTTCTTAGAAAAAATCAAAAAAGATACTTCTGAAAAATTTCCAATGTTAGTACTTGAGTTACCAGAAAAAAAGCTAGCTCTTAAACGAGTTTCTAGACCAGGACAAAGAATTCATACTAACGCAGATAGTATCCGAAAAGTCTTAAACGGACTTGGAATCGCTGTTATTTCTACTTCAAAAGGAGTTATGACCGGATATGAAGCACGTGCTTTGAATATCGGAGGTGAATTCCTTTGTACAGTGAGTTAATAGTTCAAAAGTTCAATATAAATCCTACTCTGATTTCTGGTTTACAACATTCCCCAGATCAGATGTTTTTGTTAGAGAAAAATAATTTGATACTCCTCGCTTAGTCCATCGGAAACGCTTCACTCATTTTTTCCAAATAATTCCAATCACTGTCAATTCTGTCTTTTAATTCTTTTAAAAGTTCAGCATTTTCTGGTTTCAAGAAATGCTTTGATCGGCCTTGTGTACCCAAAAACTCTTCTAATTTTCCTTCAGTTTTTCGTGGTTTGTAATTAAGTTTCCACTTTCCGTGATCTACTTCATACAAAGGCCAGAACTTAGCATCCGAAGCCATTTGTGAGATTACCATTCCTTTTTGTGGATCACATTTCCAGTTTGTCGGACAAACAGAAAAACAATTAATAAACGCTGGGCCCTCAACTTCAAACGCTCGATGCACCTTTTTCATTAAATCCGCAAAATTAGCCGGATTAGCTTGTGCCACATACGGAATATCATGAGCAGCAATAATATTAGTCAGATTTTTCCGATGTTGTGTCTTTCCTTTTACTTCTTTTCCAACAGGAGAGGTATGAGATCCAAAACCTCGTGGCGTTGATCCAGACCTTTGAAACCCAGTATTCATGTATCCTTCATTATCAAAACAAATATACACAAAATCATGTCCCCTTTCTAATGCTCCAGAAAGCCACTGAAACCCAATATCATAGGTAGCTCCATCACCACCAATTGCCAAAAATTTTGTTTTTTTCTGATTATCTGTAAGTTTCCCTTTTTTCTTTAAAGCTCTATGAGCAGATTCTACTCCTGAAATAACACTTGAAGCGTTTTCAAAAAGTGAATGAATCCATGGTGTTTTAAATGATGTGTATGGATATGCTCCAAAACAAATTTCAGAACATCCTGTAGCGTTAGCCGTAACAATCGGATGATCAATTGTAGAAAGTGCTTGTTTAAGGATAACTCCAATTCCACACCCAGGACAAAGTCGGTGTCCAGAAGCTAATCTTTGTGGATTTTGACTTACAACTTTGATATTCGGATTAAACGGTTTTTTTTCAGTTTTCATTTCAATCAAATTCTACGTTATTTTTAATAAATTATCCAAATTTTTAGTAAAATTAATTGATCATTCATCATTAATCATTCATCATTAATTCTGATGGGATTTATTCAAAAGATCGTTTTCCATATCCTAGCAACCTCAGCTATTTTCTGGGCAGTTAAAACTTATGTTTTCCCTGAGACTTTTTTGGTAACAGGAGGTGCTGCCGCTTACCCTATTTTAGCAATTGTCTTTGGAACACTTAATCTTTTTATCAAACCGTTCCTTAAAATTCTTACGTTCCCGATACATTTTGTTACTCTTGGACTTTCTTCTGTTATTTTAAATGCAGGACTTCTTTGGGTTTGGGAATATGCAATAAACTTTATTGGTATTTCGGGGATAGGCCTTGAGATTAAGGACATTTCAACTTATTTCTTTATTGCAATTATTTTTGCCATAGCAAATGCTTTCCTGCATTGGTTTGAAAGATAACATTTGCCATTATTAATTTTATTTCTACAATCTTAGTATATTTTTGACTTAATATAAAAATGGACGGATTTACAATTTTCATAATAGCAGTTTCAATTTCACTAGTTGGAATAATACTCTTACAACAAAAAAGTTCCGCACTTGGTTCAATGGGTGGACAAGATGGAGGTGGTGAAGAAATTGCTCAAACACGACGTGGTGCAGAAAAATTTCTACATAAGATGACAATCTTATTGGTGCTCATCTTTATGGGAAGTGCTGTCTACAAAATGCTCTTCTAGTCTTAAGATTTTAAAAGTGGATATTAAATATGCGACGTAAAAAATTCATAAGAAAAAGAAATTTTAAGTTAGCTAAAAAGGTTATCAACTTTAGTTTGCTTCATGCATGGTTCACAGTTGGACTTTTTTTGATTGCTTTTGTGGTTTTATATTATTTTTATCATCAGTTTTTTTTAGATAATTCAAAAGACGTCCCATCCAAAGGAGGAATTTATACTGAAGCTACTATTGGAAGTATCAAGAACTTAAACCCCCTAGCTTCAAAAGTTTCTTTAGTTGATAGAGATATTCATCGATTAATCTTTTCTGGACTTTTGAGATACAACCCCACAACCAAACAAATAGAAGGTGATTTAGCTGAATTCCGTGTAGGTAATGACGGGAAAAGCTATAATTTAACCATAAAAGATTCTGCTAAATTTTCTGACGGAGAACCTGTAACAGTAGAAGATGTGTTTTTTACTTATGAGGAAATCATTCAAAACCCGCATTTTTCCAATACAAGTCTTCACGAAGCCTTCGAATACGTACGTCTTAATAGATTAGACGAAAACACAGTATCTTTTTTATTACCGGAACAGAATGTATTTTTTCCAACACTTTTAACAACAGCTATTTTACCAAAACATTATTTTGATAATTTTTTAATAGAAGAGATTTCTGACCCGGAATTCCCCTTCAATAAAAAACCTATTGGAGCTGGTCCATTTAGTTTAAAAAACATAGTTCCGGAAGACGATGGTAGTGTGAGAATCTTTTTGGAAAAAAATAAACATTACCTAAATAAATCTTCCCTATTGAATCAAATCGTAATCTATACTTATCCCTCGATTGAAAGCTTAACCTTAAATCATACTTGGCCAACTGTGTTTACTCACATCCCGTTCAAGTATTTAAAAAAATTAGAAGATGGACTTTTTGATGAATACGAAGCTTATGAGTTTTTATTGCCACAATTCACTGGTGTGTTTTTTAATCTTGATAAAGATATTGTAAAAAATCTTTACTTCAGAAAAGCCTTATATTTAGCTTTTGATACAGACAAATTATTAGAAGAAGAATGGCAAAGAATTAATGGCCCATTGTTTTTTGAAAACATTGAAACAAGTTATCAGAGTAAAAATGTAAGAGAAGCACTAAGCGTTTTACATGGTGCGGATTTCGTTTTAGATCACGAAAAAGAAGAAAGAACAAATGGGAAGGATGGTCCACCCATTAAATTAAAAATGATTACTTCTATTAGCCCACCTGAATATTCACGTATGGCTCAAAAAATAGCTAAGTTATGGGAAGAAGAGTTAGATATTACTATTAATTTAGAAATACTTGATAAAAATGATTTCCTAGAACAACTTTCCACGCAAGATTATGATATTGTTTTATTTGGACAAAATTTTTCCCAAAACTTTGATACGCTTTCTCTTTGGCATTCGTCTCAAGCCAATAAGTTAAATCTTTCAAATCTTACCCGAGAAGATATTGATTTAGCTATTTCCGAGATTAGATTTTCTGGAGCAAAATCAGATTCAATTGCCTTTAGTGAAAAACTAGACCACCTACGACCAGCAATTATTTTTGCTACCCCAAAAAAACAACTTCTTGTTAGCAAAAAACTAAAAGGATTTGATAATTCTTTTGGAAATATTCGTTCCTGGGCAGATCGTTTCTATGGAACAACAAAATGGCACTTTTTTCGTGAAAAAGATTGGGATTTCCCAGAAAACAAATCAAAGATTATGGGATTTATTAAATGGATTTTTTCGCCAAAAACAGAGCCACTAACAATAGATGATGAAAAAGATAAACCAAAAACAGATAATGGATCTGGAGATGAGAAATCAAAACCAGAAACAACAAACTAAACAAGACCCATTGTTGGGAATTGATTGGGGGATTAAGTTTTGTGGCTTTGCTTTTTCTCCTGATGGAATTTGTGTTTTCCCGTTAGAAGTTGTTGATCAACAACCCCCTGAAAGTAGGAGACAAGGTGAATCACCGTCAGGTGAGAGAGTGTCCCCTGGGGGAGAGTGTGCTCTGGGGCATATAGAAGAAAAAACAAAAGAACTAATTAACAGTAAAGGAATAAAGAAAATCATAATAGGATTACCTGTGTCTCCAAACTCACAGGAGAATCAAGTGTGTAAGGATATTAGAGCCTTTGCCGAAAAACTAAAACAACTAGTTGGACTGGAAATAGTTTTTCAAAATGAAAAATTTTCTACAAAAGAAGGACTAAAGCTCAAAACAAAAAAAGAAAAACGAGCCGACCATTTAGCCGCGGCAAAGATTTTAGAATATTATTTAGAGAAATAACTAAAACCTGATCTGTTTCTTCGGACTCAAAATCGTCTTATCTTTGTCTTTAAATTTTGTTTCCAAATAGATCTTCACATCTCCTTGTATTTCATCATGAGGGAGCTGTACTTGTTTAAATTTCGGTAAATTCTTCCATCTTTCAGTGTAAACAGCTTTTCCTTTTTGAGAAACTGTAAAAACTACATATTCAATATTTTTTGGCTTAGGAAAAATCATATCTATAGAAGTAGAGTTTCTATATTTTATAATTTTATCAATAGTTGGATTTGACTGGGTAATCAGCCGCTCTCGTTCAAAAATAACAGGAAGCGTTTTTTCTGAAATATTTCCATGAATATCAGTCGCTTTAATTTTTAAAAAATGTCTACCAAGCTTATCATTTGCCACAAATTTCATTTGATATGGCCTTTTTGTTATTGTTCCTAATGATGTTTCATCCAAAAGAAATTCTACTGATCTTAAACTAGATTCAGTATCTTGAATATCTGCTAAAATTTGAATCTCAGAGTTTAGTGGTATTTTTTGATTACCTACTGGGCCTAAATATTTAATATTTGGACCATTTGTATCAGCCGCAATTTTTACTGCAAGCTCTTGTTCTGTATAATTTAATAATTTATCAATCACCACAACTCGAATCGTGTGACCCGATCCTATTTTCGCTGTCTTTGGTACAACAAATTCACCAGTGTAAGGCAACTTAAAACTCTCTCCTACTAACTGATCATCAAAATAAAATTCCACCATTTTTACTCCAAATTTTGACTGTGTTGAAATTTTTATCTCAACCATACCAACTGCAATATTTCCGTTATTTTTTGGAGAAAGAATACTAAGTTGCGGAGGATTGTCTTGCGTGAACCGATTATGAACATCATCAGTACCTCTTCTAAATCGATCCCGAAGATCAAATCTGTCAGAAGTTTCAACAAACTCTTTTTCTTCTGTTTCATCCCAAATTGTACCAAGACTTGTTAAGAATTTAGAATGATGCTTTAGCCAATCTTCAACTGGGTTTTGCCAATGAGGCAGATCTGGTCGAATAGAAGCAATATCTAGAACTTGCTTCTTTGTCTTTGCAAATATTGGTGTATGGCTAGTTGCTCCTCTTCCTGAAATTTTATCAATATCTATAGTTTTTACAGAATCATCAAGATCTGTTGGTAAATTTTGACTAGAAAAATATTCCTCTTTTTTCAAACTTTCTGGGGTATCTTCTTTAGCTAATTTTCCAGAAAACTTATTAATTATTTTTGGCGTAAGCGGTATTGGTTCTGTATAAAGTTTTTCTTTATCGGCACCTTTCTTAAACAAAATCTCATGTCCGTCCATCATGAATTTTTTCCATATTGGAGCAGCTACAGCCATACCAGTTGCTCCCCCTTTCATTGGTTTTCCTCGATTATTACCAACCCAAACCCCAGTCACTAAATGAGGAGTAAACCCAACGGTCCAACTATCCCCTGGAGTCAAAACAAATTTAGGATTTGTTTCTTCGTCCTCATCTTCATCTGGGTTAAAATCAGGATTTTTTGATCTGCGATTCGAAGTCCCTGTTTTTGCTCCATTATTGTGCCCTTCTAGTTGTAACAATTTATTCCAATCAAATCCATCTGTTGTTGGACGAGTAGTCTCATCGGTTAAAATATTCCTTATTAAAGCCGCAATTTCCGAATCTATTCCATCTCTTTTTTTGGCTTTTATATCAGTTGATTCTAGAATTTTCCCTTCCGCATTTCTAATTTCCAAAATAGCAGTTGGTTCATAATAACTTCCATCTCCCGCAAAAACCTGATAAGCATTTATATGTGAAAGAGGAGTCACCTCTCCTACTCCCAATCCTAGACTAAGCCCATGTCGTTCCGCATCTCCAGTAAGCTTAATCCCTATTTTTTTTGTAAAATTAATTATCTTATCAAGCCCCGCTAAATATGCCATTTTTACCGCTGGAACATTTAAACTACGATTCAAAGCTTCGCGCGCAGAAACAGGTCCTCTAAATTTTCCATCAAAATTTTGAGGTCGATAATTCCCACCAAAATCAGTCTCCACATCAAAAAGTACGCTTCCTGGAGAATATCCATTTTCAAATGCCGCTGCATAAACAAAAGGTTTAAAACTAGATCCAGGCTGCCTATTTGAAGTCAAAACATCTACCTGTCCGTCATTTTCTACATCATTGAAATTCTTACCACCGATATAGGACATTATTTCTCCTGACTCGTTTTTGATAGCCAACAAAGCTACATTACTTGCTCCATAAGTATTTAGATAATGAGCCGATTTTTCCTTTATTGTGGTTTCTGCTAACTCTTGTAAATCAGGATCGATTGTTGTAAATATTCTAAGTCCACCCTGTCTCAAGAAATCTTTTCCGTATTTTTCCTCCAGTTTTTCCATAATAAAAAACACAAAGTGAGGTGCTCCAATATCTCCTTGAGCTCGTTTAAACTCTAAATCTTTAGCATCACCAAACGCTCTGGCAAACTCTTTATAAGAAATCTTTTTTTGGTCCAACATTGATTTTAGCACCAAATCTTTTCGTCCTTTTCTCCATGCTCGTTCCCCCGTTCCCTCATCATAATCATAATACCCCATCAAAAGATCTCGTTTAGATCCATAAGGATTGTATCTACTCGGAGCCTGAGGTAGTCCTGCCAATATTGTAGATTCCGACAAGGTTAAATCACGCGCTGATTTCCCAAAAAAGGTTTTACTAGCAGCTTCTATCCCATGAGCATTACTTCCGTATGGAATTTTATTTAGATAAAGTTCCAAAATTTCATCTTTTGTGTAATGCCATTCCATTTTTATCGACAAAAGAATTTCTTTAAATTTCCGTGTAAAAGTTTGTTCTCTAGTCAAAAAAGTATTTTTAACCAACTGTTGTGTAATAGTTGATCCACCTCGAGGTGGCACAAGTCCAAGTTGTCCCAAAACAGCGTTAATTAAACCGAAAACATCAAACCCAAAATGACTATAGAATCGTTCATCTTCTATAGCGATGGTTGCTTTTACCATCCATGGAGAAATCTCTGATAAAGGGATATAATCACGATTTTCGTCACCGTGGATTGTATACAAAATATTTCCAGTCAAATCTGCATTAGGATTTTTACGAATTTCATCAAGTGCGTTTCGATCATAAATAATAGTCGATTGGGCAAAATTTAATTGATCAGCATTTTTCACATCAGGTAGAAAAAACGATCCATAGGCAAATAATCCACCGCCAAAAACAACTCCACTGACAAGCAAAAATTTCCAAAAACTAAATCTTTTTTTTTGTTTTTTCACAAAGAGTCCTTTCGTACGAGACCAAATACCTTGCTTTCGTTTAAATCTTGTAATTTTCATACATACTATTTTTACGTAAATTCTATTGTTTTTGCAAATACAAATAAAAGCATTACACTAAAATCAATGAAAATTTCTCCTTCTATCCTCGATGCAGATTTTTGTTCTTTGCAATCAGAACTAGATTCAATTGCTAGTGCTGATCGGATACACCTTGATGTTATGGATGGACAATATGTACCAAATTTGAGCTTTGGTACTCCCGTATTAAAAGGACTCAATTATCCAATAGAAACAGAGGCTCACTTGATGGTAAATAATCCAGAAAATTTTGTTGATATGTTCGTAAATATTGGATGTAAAACAATCACTTTTCATATAGAAAATACTGGGAAAACAAAAGCCCTAGAATTACTTAAATCAATTAAAACAAAAGGCATAAAAGCTGGGATTTGTGTTGATGGATATACGGATGTTGATTTTTTGGATGACGAAATCTTAAACGTCGCTGATCAAATCCTTCTAATGTCAGTCAAAGCTGGATTTGGTGGACAATCCTTCATGGAGTCTGTTTTAGAAAAAACAAAAACATTACGTGCTCGTGGATATAAAAATGAAATCGAAATTGATGGAGGCGTTACCTTAGATAATGTAGAACAACTCAAAGAAGCTGGAGCTGACATTGTGGTAGTGGGAAGCTTTTTAATGAAAAATGACACAACAAAACGAGCTGAAATTATAAAACAATTTCAAGAGGTTTAGTTTTTTATTCCACTCTTTCAAACAAAATAACAGCTTCCCCAACTTTTTCCTCATCTCCAAGCATTGCTTTCATTTTTGGATAACTTTCTGGTAACAAAATTTCAGCCATATTGGCGATAAATTCTAGATAACCTAAGAGTTTACCAAAAATTTCTTTAGCCGCCTCTGGATCTGTTTTTGCAAGTTTCCACACCTCAGTTTCGTTCATTAACTGATTACACTGATCAACTGTCGCAAAAAAGTGATCAATCGCTGACTTTATTTTTTTATCTTTTAAAAAAGCATTAAATTGTTTTAATGATTTTTCGTGTGCAGAATAATCGGTTATATCTTTTTTTCCGTCTTTAAATTTATGAATCAAAACAATTACCCGATTAAAAAGATTCCCCACACCTCCAGCAAGTTTTGTTCGATAAAGTTCTTCAAAATTACGAAAGGAAAAATCTCCATCATTTCCAAATTCAAAAGAACTAAGAAGTCCTACTCGGAGAGCATCATTCCCAAATTTATCTGATAATTCTAGAGGAGAAATCACATTTCCTAGAGTTTTTGACATCTTTGTCCCATCTACGGTAAAAAACCCATGAGCAAAAACTGATTTAGGCGGCACTATTCCAGCAGAAAGTAACATCGCTGGCCAAATAATTGTATGAAATTTAGAAATATCTTTTCCGATAATATGGTTAACATAGTTCCAAAAATCTTCTCGACCATCTTGTCTAACTGCTGAATAATAATTTATTAAAGCATCAAACCAGACATAAATTTTATGTTTTTTATCAATTGGAAGCTCTATTCCAAATTCAGCACTTTCTCGAGAAATAGAAACATCTTCAAGCCCTCCTTTTATAAAACTTACCATCTCGTTTCGTCGTTTTTCTGGCAAAAGTAGATTGTTTTCAAATAATTCTAAAAGTGGTTTTTCGTATTTTGAAAGTCGGAAAAAATAATTATCTTCAGATAACATTTCAGGTGCTTTTTTATGATCAGGACAATTCCCCTCTTCGTCTAAATCAGTTTCTTTTTTAAAAGCTTCGCACCCAGTACAATAAAGTCCTTCGTATTTTCCTTTATATATATCACCGTTTTTATTAATCGTATTGAATATTTTATTTACAGTATCAACATGTCGAGCCTCAGTCGTCCTAATGAAATCATCAAAATCAATCCCAATTTGCTCCCATGTAGTTTTCCAGTTTTTGGACATATCCTCCAAATATTCATAAATTTCCTGATCTTTTGCAGCGGCAGCATCAACTGTTTTCTGTGAATTCTCATCTGTTCCCGTTAAGAAAAACACATTTTCTCTTCCAAGTTTTTTTCGCCAATATCTAGCCAAAGTATCGGTTGCTAAAATATTATAGGCATGCCCAATATGAGGAATATCATTCACGTAGTAAATCGGAGTCGTTAAATATATTTTTTCCATTATAATAGTTTATTTTGAGCCCCATCCATCATTACGTGATCAAGTATAACCAAGGCAGTCATTGATTCCAAAATAGGAACAGCTCGTGGAAGCAAAATCGGGTCATGTCTTCCGGTAACAACCAAATCAACTTCTTCACCTTTTTCATTAACTGATTTTTGTGGTTTTGAAATAGAGGATGTGGCTTTTATTGCCACTCGAAACCAAATATCATCTCCAGTAGAGATTCCGCCAAGAATCCCTCCGTTTGCATTTCTTTTTGTATGAATATTCTCATCAGAAACAAATGGATCATTTGATTTACTTCCAATTTTTTCACTCAAAGAAAATCCTTCCCCAATTTCAAACCCTTTCACCGCTGGCACAGACATCATCGCGTGAGCTAGATCAGCTTCCAATTTTCCAAAAACTGGCATCCCCAATCCTACAGGTGGACGCTCCACTCTTATCTCAACTGTTCCCCCAATAGAATCCCCAGTGTCTCTGATTTTTTTTACTTTTTCTAAAGTATTTTCAAACATATTTTCATCCGCCATTCGTAAAGAATTTTTTTCAATATAATTTTTGTCTATATTTTCAAAATAATCAGTCCCAATCGATCTAGTAAATCCATAAATATCGAAATCAGGGAACTTTTGTTTTAATATTTTTTTAGCCACTGCTCCGCCAATTACTCGAGCAATAGTTTCGCGAGCAGAACTCCGTCCACCGCCTCGATAGTCTCGTATCCCATATTTGGAAAAATATCCAAAATCAGCGTGAGATGGGCGAAAAACATCTTTAATATTACTGTAATCTTTCGACTTTTGATTTTGGTTTCTCACAATCACCGCAATAGCAGTTCCGGTAGTTTTTCCTTCAAAAACTCCTGACAAAATTTCACATTTATCGGCTTCTTTCCTTGGAGTAGTGATATCACTTTGTCCAGGTTTTCGCCGATCGAGTTCTGCTTGAATGTCATCTTCACCCAATTCCATGTTTGGTGGACAATTATCAATAATCACACCAAGAGCTGGTCCGTGACTTTCTCCAAAACTTGTAATCCGAAAAAATTTTCCAAAAGTATTTGTCATTTTGCAGTCGAAACAATGCCTTATTTAAGCAAATTTTGCAATCTAAATATTGAATTTTTATATCTACTCCCTAAACTCTCATCATGACTTCTTTTTTAGGAAAACAATGGGAAAAATCTAAAGAAATAAAGACCTTAGATGAGTTTATGGCGAATGCTTTAGTATCGAGAAAACTAGAAACTCACGAAGAAATAAACGATTTTTGTAATCCTAAATTGTCACAACTCTGTGATCCATTTGAGATGTGGTCTATGAACAAAGCTGTAGAAAGAATCATAAAAGCTATCGATAAAGAAGAACGAATAGTTGTTTTTGGTGATTTCGATGCCGATGGGATCACCTCAACTGTTATATTAGTTGATGCCTTAAGAAAACTTGGAGCAAAGGTTTCTTATAGAATCCCAAATCGTAAAGATGATGGACACGGATTAAAAACTTATTTAATTGATGAAATTTCAACTAAAAATGTCAGTCTAATTATCACTTGTGATTGTGGAGTAAACGACAAAAAAGAAGTCGAGCATGCTGCCGCAAAAGGAATCGATGTAATTATCTCAGACCATCATACCTCAGACAAAACAAACTTCCCCAAACAAGCTATCGCTGTTTTAAACCCCAGAATATCACAATGTAATTATCCAGAAAAAGAACTTTCTGGTGCTGGTGTAGCCTTCAAACTTGTAAGTGCTTTAGCTCAAGAAATGTTTGATAATTTTGAAGAAATTACAGATTTCCTGACTCCCTATCTTGAAATAGTCACGATAGGAACCATTGCCGATTGCGTCCCCCTTACTGGAGAAAATAGAATTTTAACCTCATTTGGATTAGAAAAAATGAAAGATTCTAGCTGGGACGGAATTGAAATTTTAAAAGAACGATCAAACATTGATCCTAACAGCATAGACACTGATACAATCGGATTTTGTATCGCTCCCAAATTAAACGCTGCTTCCCGATTGGGGGATGTTCTACGGGCCACGGAATTATTTTTAGGTCATTCTTCACAAAATCATGAACGGCTCACTTATCTTGAGAAATTAAACGAAGAACGAAAAATTTTAACAAGAAATCATATTGACTCAGCTCAATCACAAATAGACAAAAATTCTAGTTTTCAATTTTTAATAGATTCTGATTGGGAAGTCGGAATATTGGGACTTATGGCGAGTCATATTTCTGACAAAAGGAGTCACCCAGTTTTTGCTGGAATAGAAAAATCAGATGGAACAATCGCTTTTTCTGCTCGTGCTCCAGCAGGTTATTCTATAATAGACAGTCTTAATAATTGTGATCCAGAACTATTTTTAGGATTTGGAGGCCACCATGGAGCGGGGGGATTTCAAGCTCATAAAGAGAATTTTGGAGAAATAAAAAATTCACTTCAAGAGTATTTTGAAAAAAACTCACAAGAAGAAATTTCTACTCAGATAGAAGCCATTGTTTCCCCAAAAATACTTAATTTTGAACTTACAGAATTTTTTCGCCTGATTGCTCCTTTTGGACAAGGAAATCCTACCCCGATACTATGTCTTAAAAATGTTGAAATTAAAAAGATAAATTTAATAGGAAAAGATCAAACTCACTTGAGAATTGATGGAGAAGTAAATGGAGAATCGGTGCAATTTATAGGGTTTTTCTGGGGAGAATTTTCTGAAAAAATAAAAATCAACTCAACTTATGATATTTGTTTTACTGTTTCGGAAAATATTTGGAACGGAGAACGAAGATTGCAATTAAAATTAGTGGATATGAAAAAAACTTTATAGATAATTTGTTTTGTACTAAATTAGTTTTGATGAAATTTAAATTAAAAAAAATTCCCGTAAATATTTTCTTGGGAGTTCCGGATGAGGAACGGAAAGAAAAACAAGAAATTTTGGTAAATTTGTCTTTTAAGTTTGATAGCAAAAAAGCCGAAAAATCAGATAATATAGAAAATACTGTTGATTACTTTGAAATATATAATTTCATTAAAAATTTTCCCCAAGATCGAGAATTTAAACTTTTAGAATATTTACACCAAGAGCTAGAAACCTCTATCCGCAAAGAATTCCCTAAAATTAAAAAATTAAAAATTAAGATTCAAAAATTTCCTTTCTCATCAGGATCTATTTTAATTTCAAAATAAAATTTGCATTATCATGAAATTTTTCTAAGATTTCTTGGCTAAACACGACGCCACCTTAGCTCAGCTGGCTAGAGCAGCGGATTTGTAACCCGCAGGTCGTCGGTTCGATCCCGACAGGTGGCTCCAGAAAAACTCAGCACTCGTTCACGAGTTCTGAGTTTTTCTATTGTGACGAAGTTTCGCATTTCTATTTTTAACAACAAACCCAATTGACAACCACCTCCAATTTAGTCTTAACAAACAAAGCTGTTTTGGTCGCTATAGTCTATATATCCTAAGTCCGAGACGATTTTATGATATAAAACTAATTCTCGCCTCGACTGGGCGATTTTTTTTATTAAAATATTGTTGAACCGAAAACTCATGCAAAAAAATTACGATCATACAACCGAAGATAATCTTTATGCTAACTGGAAAGAATCTGGGAAAATGCGAGCAGATAATCAGTCAAAAAAGAAATCTTTCACTATCCCCCTACCTCCACCAAATGTAACCGGACAACTTCATCTAGGACATGCGGCGATGCTAGCAATTGAAGATATTATGATTCGGTTTAAGAGAATGACTGATCATGAAGTTTTGTGGATTCCAGGTACAGATCATGCTGCTATTGCTACCGAGAACGTGGTACTAAAACATCTTAAAGCTAAATCTCGTGAAGAATATTCTCGTGAAGAATTTCTTGAACATTGTAAGGATTTCGCAGCCGAAAAACATGAAACAATTTGCCACCAAATGGAAAAAATGGGAGCTTGGCTTGATTGGAGTCGCGAAGCTTACACTTTTGATAATGAGCGAAATTTTTCAGTTAATCGTATTTTTAAAATGCTTTATGAAGACGGACTTATTGTTCGTGGACATCGAATGATAAATTGGTCTATTGGAGCACAATCTGTGATATCAGACGATGAACTGGAATATGAGGATATAAAAGAACCATTTTATTATATTAAGTGTGGAGAGTTTGTTGTCGGAACTGTTCGACCAGAAACCAAATGTGCCAATAGCCCTGTAGTCGTTCATCCAGATAGTGAGTATGTAAAAATTCAAATAAGTACCACTGATAAAGAGAAATTCATAATTTCTAAATACTTACTGGATGACGAAGACCAATTTAAAAAAGTTTTTAATTTAGTAGGAGAAGATCTGAAATTTAAAGTTCTTGAAACCTTCAAAGGAAAAGATATAGAGGGACAAGAGTTTGAATATGAAACATATGCAGGAAAAAGAAAATTTCATGTAATTGCAGATTCTGTGATCGATCCACACAAAGGAAGTGGAGCAATGACAATTTCCTGTAACCATTCTGCTGACGACTATGATTTAGGGAAACGTCTAGATTTAGATGAATTTTTCTTTGATAAAATTGATATGGAAGGGAAAATGACAGATATTTCCGGACCATGTAAAGGTATGTCAATTACTGAAGCCAGAAAAGCCTCAGGAAAACTAATGGAGAACATGAAGCTTTTGGTAGGAAAAGATAGTACCTACCAACACCGAGTTCCGCTTTGTTACCGATCAGGATGCGTCGTAGAACCCATGATAAGTCCTCAATGGTTTATTTCCGTAGAAAAAGAGTTTGAAGATAAATTTTCTGGAGAAAAAACAACACTCAAAAAGCAAATGCAGGAGGCCGTTCGTGGTGGTCATGTGAAAATTATTCCTCAAAAATTTGAAAAAGAATATTTCCGATGGATTGATAATTTGAGAGATTGGTGTATTTCTCGTCAGATTTGGTGGGGCCACAGAATCCCTGTTTGGTATGATGAAAATCAAAAAATCCATCTGCCAACAGAACGAAAATTAGTTTTTGCCAGACATGGACAAAGTCAGGCAAATGCAGGAAATATTTTCCAAGGATCTGGATCAGATACTTCTTTAACAGAAAAAGGGCAAAAACAGGCGAGAAAATTAGCGGACAACCTTTTGTCCTCTGGTGAGAAATTTACAAAAGTCATCTGTTCTGATTTAAAAAGAGCATCCGAAACAGGACAAATCATTGCTGATAAACTAGGAATTAAAAATATTGAAACTTGGTCAGAATTACGTGAAATGAGTTTTGGTGATTTGGATGGAAAAACAAAACAAGAAGTTTTTGGAAAAGAAATAACTACGGTTTCAGATGAATTACCGTTTATTTTTGATGACAATATTGGAGACAACTTTGAAGCTATTATTAAAAAGAGGCAAAAAGTTTTAGAAAAATTAAAAAACGAAGACGGAAATATTTTGATAATTTCACATGAAACAACTTTAGCAACAATTTTCGCTACTCATAAACTTGGGGAACGACTTTGTCGTGATACTTTCCAACTATTTTCCAAAAACTTTGAAATGAAAAATAGTGAAACCCAAGAAATTTTGGATTTCATTGCACCAAAAACTGAAACTAAACATAATGAAATTATCTGGGCACGACATGGACAAACTGATGCTGGAAAAAATAAAATAATCAAAGAACCAAATGATCCAATAAATGAGTCTGGAATCATGCACGCTGAAGTTTTAGCAACTAGTCTCAAAAAACGAAATATTACAAAAATAATATCTAGTAACTCAAAAAGAGCCCTACAAACTGCTGAGATTGTAGCTAAAAGACTTAATCTTAAAGTTGAAATTTGGCATGAATTTAATGCAGTTGATTTTGGAAAGATTGAAGGCACAGCTCAAGATCCAAATAAAATGACATTGGAACGAGCTATAGAAGAAGGTACCGGAGAATCAACCGATTCAATTTTTGCACGTACAGAAAAAGGACTAGCCAAGCTTAAAAAAGTAAATACCCCAAGCAATATTCTCGTTATTACTCACCGATCGATTTATTCGGCAGTGGAAGCACTAGAAGAAAACACAAAAACTCTTGATTTGTTACTTAGCAAAAGACGTAAAAAAACAGATGCTCACTTTGGGATTTTAGGGGAGAGTACTTTTCAATATAAAAACACTAAAAGCTCAGCACTAAAACAAGATGAAGACACCCTCGATACCTGGTTTTCTTCCGCGCTATGGCCGTTTAGTACTGTTGGGTGGGATGGAGAAGAAAACAAGAACCCTGATTTTCAAAAATTTTATCCAAATAGTGTTCTTGAAACAGGATGGGATATTTTATTTTTCTGGGTAGCACGGATGATAATGTTCGGGAAATATGC
Organism: uncultured Candidatus Peribacteria bacterium; assembly: GCA_964490135.1. Classification (GTDB taxonomy): domain Bacteria; phylum Patescibacteriota; class Gracilibacteria; order UBA4473; family UBA4473; genus JALWQU01. Next base: position 3,291 of record CAZBBI010000004.1, on the reverse strand, counting down.
TACGGGCAAGTATCCGTTTCATACAGTTTATCTTCACGGAATGGTAACCGATGAACACGGAAAAAAAATGTCTAAATCTAAAGGAAACGGAATCGATCCACTTGATATGATCAAGGATTTTGGAGCCGATCCTGTGCGACTTTCTCTTGTAATTGGTTCTACACCAGGACAAAAAATCCCAATTGGGGAAAATAAAATTAAAGGATATCGGAATTTCGTAAATAAATTATGGAACGCTGGACGATTTGTGGAAATGCAACTAGAACAAAATTCCACTAAATACATTTCATCTTCTATAAAAGACTTAGAAATAAACTCTCTTGCTGAAAAATGGATTTTGTCTCAATTCTCAAAAACTGCAAAAGCCGTTAAAAAAGATTTAGAAAATTATCAGATTTCTAGTGCTGGAGATAAAGTTTATCATTTTGTTTGGGGTGAATTTTGTGATTGGTACATTGAAGCTTCAAAAGTTTCACCAAATCCTGACTTTTTAGCTTCCCTTTACGGAGAAATATTAAAATTAGTTCATCCACTTTGTCCTTTTGTAACTGAACAAATTTGGAAAGATTTGTTTGGACAAAAAGATAAATTACTTCTTGAGCAATCATTTCCAGCTCTTGATTTCCAAGACAAAAACGCTGTAGCTGAGTTTGAAAAGATCCAAACAATTGTAAACGAAATACGATCACTTCGTGCTGATAACAAACTAAATCCAAAAGAAAAACTTAAGGTTTCAGGGAAAATTTCGGATAAGCAGTCACAAAAATTAATTGAGAATCTAGCTGGAGTAGAATTTGCCGATTTCCAAGACACCAACACTCAAAAAATCATCGTTGAAAATATTGAGATTGTGGTGGCTATCCCCGTAGATGAAGCTCGACAACAAAAAGAACTCGACAACCTTAAGAAAGAAATTTCTGCCCTAGAAGGACGACTTTCTAATAAAAAATATGTCGACAATGCTCCTGAAAAACTGGTAAACGAGACAAAAGACAGTCTAAAAAAGGCAAAAGAAAAGTTGAAAAAATTAGAATAAAATGTCAAAATTCAATTTCACTAGCCTTCGCAATATAGGCAAAAAAACTGCTAAAAACCTTGAGAGTATGGGCGTTTCCGATCTAGAAGAAATGAAAAAGATTGGAACAGAAGAGCTTTTCTTCAAATATTTTCAACATAAAGGCGGTTGGAATTCTGGAATGTGTACATGTTGGCTTTATGCTATAGAAGGAGCTATAACAGATACAGATTGGTGGAAAATTCCAGATAAAAAGAAAGAAAAATTTAAAAAATATGTAAAAGACTTAAGAGAAAGTTTCCAACCCAGTAAACAATGACCAAGCACACCTTCCCGCAACCAGATAAAACCTCAATTGATGAGCAAGAACAAGAAATCTTGAAATTTTGGAATAAGCATAAGATTTTTGAAAAATCTGTTTCATCTAGATCACGAAAAAATGAATATGTGTTCTATGATGGTCCTCCGTTTGCGACAGGAATGCCTCATTATGGTCATTTTTTAGCTAGTATCATCAAAGATGTTGTTCCTAGGTATCAAACCATGCTAGGGCGCAGAGTAGAGCGAACGTGGGGGTGGGATTGTCACGGACTGCCTATTGAAAATATCGTGGAAGAAGAACTAGGAACTAAATCAAAAAAAGATATCGAAGAAAAAATTGGGGTTCATGAGTTTAATGAAGCCTGTCGATCAAAAGTACTTTATTTTGCCGATGAATGGGAAAAAATAATCCACCGATTAGGACGATGGGTTGATTTTGAGAATGGGTACAAAACTATGGATAAAGAGTTTATGGAGTCAGTTATGTGGGTTTTTGCAGATCTTCACAAGAAAAAACTAATTTATGAAGGTCGTAGAATTTCACTTTATTGTCCACGATGTGAAACACCATTGTCCAATTTCGAAATTGCGATGGATAATTCGTATCAAATGCGACATGACGCAACTGCGACAGTGAAGTTTGAATTAACAGATGAACCAAATACTTATGTGCTCGCTTGGACAACAACTCCATGGACATTGCCAAGTAACTGGGGATGTGCGGTAAATTCAGATTTGGAGTATGTGAAAGTAAAAAAAGATGAAGAAATATATATTCTTGCTAAATCTCTAGCTGATAAAATTTTAGGAGAAAATAATTATGAAATTCTAAAAAGCTTTAAAGGTTCAGAACTCGCTGGCAAAAACTACAAACCACTTTTCCCCTATTTCGAAGGAGGAGAAGGTCTACATCAAATTCATAGCGCAGATTTTGTAACAGACGGTGATGGTACAGGAATTGTACATCTAGCACCTTATGGAGAAGACGATTTTAATCTTGCTAAAGAAAAAGGCATTAATCTGATCGAGCTTGAGACTGTAGATGGTTCAGGGTGTTTTAAGCCGATTGTAACAGATTTTGCCGGTAAATTTATTTTAGATAAAGATACTAACAAGTCCGTAAATCAGTGGCTAGAAAAAGAAAATCTGCTTTTCGAATCTAAGCAATGTTCTCATAATTATCCTCATTGCTGGCGATGTGAGACTCCTCTTTTTTATAATCCACAATTAGCTTATTTCCTTGATGTGCAAGCAATCAAATCTAAGATGCTCGCTAATAACAAAGATATTCATTGGGAACCCACGCATATAAAAACAGGACGATTTGAAAAAGGTCTTGAAACCGCGCCTGATTGGAACTTAAGTCGAAATCGATTTTGGGGGTCTCCTATTCCAATTTGGAAATGTGATAATGAAGAATGTGAACATCAACAAGTGATGGGTTCAATCGATGAATTACAAAAGATTTCCGGCGAAAAAGTAGAAGATTTACATAAACACTTTGTGGACAAACTCACCTGGGATTGTGAAAAATGCAGTGGAACTATGAAAAGAACTCCTGAAGTTCTCGACTGTTGGTTTGAGTCAGGAAGTATGCCGTATGCACAGAAGCATTTCCCGTTTTCAACTGACGAAAAAGAATTTAAAAATATTTTTCCTGGCGATTTTATTGCCGAATATATCGCTCAAACACGTGGTTGGTTTTATACGTTGCACGTTTTGAGTACGGCACTTTTTGATAGTAATTCATTCAAAAATGTTATTTGTACGGGAACAATCTTGGCAGAAGATGGAAATAAAATGTCTAAATCCAAGAAAAATTATCCAGATCCGTCGATAATTTTTGAAAAATATGGATCAGATCCGATGAGATATTATTTGATGTCTAGCTCTGTAATGAAAGGAGAAAATTTCAATTTTTCTGAAAAAGGTGTAGCTGAGGTTTTGAAAACTGT
>CAZBBI010000003.1:0-20363 GCA_964490135.1 uncultured Candidatus Peribacteria bacterium | reverse complement strand
AAGTTTCTATTAATAGCGCCATTGGAGGTCGAGTCGCTACAATAAATGTCGAAACAGGAGATTTTGTAAAAAAAGGACAAATCCTTTCTCGCCTATCGGCACATGACAATAGTGCCGAGGTTCAATACCAAAACGCACTTAACACCTTCCATAAAGCCGAAAACACAGTGAAAAACAATGTCCATCAATCAAAAATTGGACTTCAAAATGCAGAACAAAGTTTAGAAAAGGCACAACGAACTCAAAAGGAAAGCTATGACAACACTTTTCAATTACTCATCACCCAAGCAGAATCGACAGAGACTTCACTTAAAGCTGCCTACAATTGGGCGGACAGAATAACGCTTGCCACAAACGAAGCCCAAAAGAGAACCTATGATGGAGCTTATGGTAAGGTGGGATCAAATCAGACATTAGAAAAACAAAGTATTAAAAATGCAATTCTGAAATCCCATTTCAAAATAAAAAACAAGTATCAGGAAAAAGAATACAAAGCCCCTGTATTTGATTCTACCCCAGCAGGAGAAAAAATTTCGTTAGCTTATGCACAAGAACATTTAGAGGTTGCCACCTCCCTAAGAAGTATCGTAAGACGGATAAATGCTCTCATTATAAAAACACCACACCATAAAGATTTCTCCTCTAATAAAAGACGACAGTTTGAACAAGAAAGCGATCAATACCTTCAGTCCTTGGATCAGACTATTGTAAACCTTGATAATGCTATAAAAAATGCGACCTCTCAACGAGAGGGAACGCGAGAAGCTATCCAATCTGCTGAAAACCAAGTAAGCCAGGCTCTAGCTGGGTTAGATTTGGCTAAAGCCAGTTCAGAGAGCGATTTAAATACCGCTCAAAGTCAGATCCGAATCGCCCAACTTTCCAGAAATGAACTAAGCCTAAAGGCCCCTTTTGATGGAATCATTATAACAAAAAACATTGAGGCTGGACAATTGGTTAGTGCGGGAACCTCTCTTCTTGAAATTGCGGATATGTCCAAGATGAAGGTAAAAACAGCTATTCCGGACGTCTGGGTAGCCGACGCACAAAATGATGACGTTAAAACCGAAATTCATATTAACGGAATCCGTAACCAGGTATTCCTTGGAAAGGTAGAAAAAGTTGAACCCGCGGTAGATCCTCAAACAAGAAAAGTAGGGATTGAAATAGCTTTTGATAAACCAACTGAACTTATAAGAATTGGTATGTTTGCTCAGATCACCGTTATTATCCCTGAAATGGAGGCTTATTTCATTCCTCGTAAATTTTTGAAATCTGACTTTGATGGCACTTATATAAAACTAACTGACGGAAGCAAAAAATATGTAGAAAAAGGATTTGAAGACAAAAATCGAGTCCAAGTGAACTTTCCAGGCATTGCCAACAAGATAGAAATCCAATTATAAAAAAACAATAAACAAACAACTCTCTCCTCTAAAAAAGACAACCATGAAAACTGAACTATCTTTTCCTGCTCGTATTGCCAAAGCCTTCCTGGAAAATTCTGCTATGGCCTGGCTCCTTATTATTTCGGCCTTTGGTGGTGCAATCTACGCTTATATCACTTCGCCAAAAAACAACAACCCAGAAATTGAAATAGCCTCTTTCACTATTACTATTCCATACCCAGGGGCTACCGCAAAAGAAGTTGACCGATTTATCGTCAAAGATATCGAACAAGTTCTGAGTAAAATCCCCAAAGTCAAAAAACTCACGACCAAATCCTATGGAGGAGGCGAAGCTGTTCTTTCTCTCCGATTTGAAGCCAAACAAAACGTAGAAGCAATTAAAGCTAAGGTTCTCTCCGAAATGGAAATTATCTCGTCTATGACTCGTCGATATAACCTACCAGATATTTCTGTCAGTGCAGGAGGAACCGAAGACAATCGTGCGCTAGTCTTTGGGTTTACGTCTGACACGCTATCACCAACTGAAATTCGCGAAAAAACAATCTATCTTCGAGACCTTATGCGTGCAAATATTGAGGGATTGGCCTCTCCCGAAATTGCTGGTGCCGAACGAAGAGTCGTAAAAGTTGTCCCCAATCCGGGGATCATGCAGATTCGAAATATTGGACCCAACGATATTACAAATGCTCTCAATTCGACCAATATACGTGCAAAAACAGGCGTCATCAAGAATGAGTTTCATCAAATTCAAATTGAAGTAGAAGGAACACTCAAGAGTGTGGAAGATGTTAAATTACTCGTTATCGCTCCTGGGGTACAATTGCAGGATGTGGCTGACGTATTCGAAAGCACACACGAAACCGACTCTATCATAGAAGTGTTTACTCCTGAAGATGGCTTGCAAAGAGCCGTGTTTTTAAGTTTTGGAAAAATAAAAAAATATAACGTTACCACCTTGAGCAAAGAAGCTACCACCTTCGTAAATGCTCAAATGCAAAAACCTTATTTCAAAGATATCCAAGGAAAAGTCTATCGGAATGATGCTATCAAAGCGAATCAATCCACCACCGAGCTCATGATGAATTTAACCCAAACCATCATCATTGTTTTTCTGGTGCTGTTGTTATTTCTCAAATTTCGTCCAGCTCTAAACGTAGCGCTGGCTATTCCTTTGGTAATTGCTATTACGTTAATCATCGGGTTTGCATTCGGACAAGATATAAATTCTGTATACCTCGCTGGTTATATTTTGGCGTTAGGACTGTTGGTTGATTCTGCCACCGTAGTAACCGAAGCTATTTATCGCCGATTAGAATCTGGGCTGTCAAAAAAAGAAGCCGTTCTCCAGGGAATTCAGGCGGTAGGGAAAGGACTAACCATTTCCACCATTACTTCCGTTATCGTCTTTTTCCCACTATTAACCTTGAGTGGAGAAATGGGAGAATTCTTTTATGATTTTGGGTTTGTGATGCCTATTGCCTTGTCAGTCTCTCTTTTTGTCGCTTTGAGTCTGAGTCCTTTTTTAGCTTTTAGCCTATTGAAAAAAAACAATAATCCCGAAAAAAAAGAAAATTCGATCCGACGTATAATCGGTATTTTAAATGATAAATACAAAACGGCGCTCACCTACTTACTCAATAGAAAACCACTACAAATAGGCTATAGCCTCAGTGTACTTTTTCTGGTTGGATTAAGTTTTTATCTTATGGGAAGTGGAGCATTGGTCCGTTCTACCTCTGTCGGTGACACGACCTCTGAATTTGCTGTATATATGGATGCCCCTCCTGGATCTTCCTCCAACATCACCCATGAATTGATTAATAAAATAGTCCCCAAACTCACAGACCCAAGAATCAAATCTATCCAAGTCTATACAGCTTCTCCGATCGTGGGAGGAATGCGTGGTGCAGCAGATCGAACCCAAAGTCATCAAGCCTCCGTACATGCAATTTTATATGAAGACTCGGAAGCCCCAGATGAAGCGCAAAAAAAGTTTGAAACAAATGTAATTCAGAGACTCCGAAATAGACTAAAAAATGATTCAGAAGTTCAAGCACTCCGAGAGGAGGTCTCTAAGATTTGGTTTGTAGATTACCCCATGGGGGTTCCCACACTGGCTCCAATCGCCATGGAAGTCCGAGGACCAAATGAAGACATTCGACGACAAGTCATCGATGAGTTATCCACTCAATTAGACGCCAACCCAGCTATCACTTATACCGAAAAAGTTACAGATCCTCCCTCAAAAGAACGAGTCGTTTATCGAGTTGATACACAAAAAGCACTACAAACTGGACTTACTACCAGTGATATAGAAAAAGCACTTTTATTGGCCCTTGATACATCCCCCTCTGGACAGGTATTTCTCCCTGATGCCCCAGAACCAGTCGGATTAGAAATCGCCTTTGCTTCACACCAACGAGGAAAGACCCAAGATCTGTCTGCTATTTATCTAAAGAATATTATGGGGGAAATGGTCCCTCTTTCCTCTGTAGTAATCGCTCAAAATATACGAAATGAACGCGTAATTCATCGAAGAGATCAGGCGCAAATAGATTATTTCGTATCCCATACTGACGCCGATAGTCGAGCTATCACAGAAGCCTTTATCCAAAATAATATTAAACCATATTCTTTTCCTAACGGAGGAACGCTCATTCACGAAACAGCCAATCGTTTTAAATATCGTTTAGACAATGGTGAACATTATGAGATTTTTTTTGATGGAGATCTCGAACAGGGACTTACTACAGATGGCGACTTCGGAAGCGCCATCATGATAGCATTAATCATGGTTTACGTGGTTCTCGTGTTCCAATTCAAATCATTCCAAACACCTCTCGTAATCATGAGCACCATTCCTCTTGGATTCATTGGAATTGTATTTGGTTTCATGCTGCTTTATTTCTTATTCGGCATAGAAATGAGCCCGACAGGTTTAATAGGCATTTTAGCGCTTATTGGAATTGTCGTGAATAATTCCATTATGATTTTAGAAGCTTTCGATCAACACAAAGCAACCGGACTCAGCGTAAAAGAGTCACTCATAATGGCCTGTAATGAAAGATTCCGCCCGATCCTACTCACATCTATGACAACCTTTTTGGGAATTTTAACACTCCTCTCAAATGATACTTGGCAGAGCCTAGCCTTAGTGGTTTCGATGGGACTAATTGTTTCTGTTTCTATTACCATCTTCTTAATCCCAGTTTTGTATAACTTGATGCACGGGAAGGAAAAATAAAAATGAGAAATCTCACTTCGTTCAATTGTATTGAGCGAACCCGCGCGGGTTCGATGACCGGCTACGCCGGATTCAAAAAAAGTCAGAACTCAAGAATGAGTGCTGACTTCTTTTTGGAGCTACTGCTGGGAGCTTATCAGAGAATGAGAAACGCTAAAAAACTAACGGGTAATGATCTCCATTAAATACTTATTTTACAATGTAATAAAAAACTTTAGAATTACCGTGTCCCAGCTACATACTACCAAATGAAAGACTTAACTACATCGAATATTCATCGTCAAAACATCCTTAATAATAACTATGCTATTCAACAAATTAAGCAAGCTCTTGGGATCGGTGGGATACTCTTTGAAAATAAAATTTATTTCACAAAAAAACAAGTAGCAACTTTCTATGAAGTAGATGAAAAGACCATTGAACGACTTCTTGATAAATACGAAGAGGAGTTACGGAAAAATGGATATGAAATACTCGAAGGCACAAGATTGGCAAATTTCAAAAAAAATGCCACGCAAGAGCCCTTACCTGAAGCGAAAAACGGACAACTGACCGACATAAATGTCGCCCAGTCCCATACTCGAAATTTAGGATTATTTGACTTTCGGTCATTTCTAAATTCAGGGATGCTTTTAACCGTAAGTGAAAAGGCTCAAACAGTACGATCAATTATATTAGATATTACACTTGATACTATTAATAAAAAAACAGGCGGAAGTACTAAATATATAAATCAACGAGAAGAGGAATTCCTATTAAGTAGCTTCAAAGAAGATGATTATCATAAAAAATTCAAAAATGCCTTACATGAATATGTAGACATGGGCCCAGCTAAATTTGCAATATATACAAATAAAATTTATAAAAGTATATTTAAAGAAAATGCCCAAGAATATCGTAAAATTTTAAAACTAGAAGCAAAAGACCAAACAAGAGATACATTCTATTCCGAAACCATCAACATGGTTTCGTCCTATGAAAGTGGTTTAACAAAATATATTGAAAAAAAAGCTAAAAGCTTAAATCGAAAACTCAATTCCGTAGAGCTGGATATATTGTTTCAAGATTTTGAGAGTATGTCAGAGTCAATATTGGCACCTCATTTACACGATAACAGGAGAAAAATGGCAAGTCGCGATCTATGCTTTCGTGAAGTGCTTCATAAAGAATTAGAAGAATATGCAGGAGAGGTCTCAACCAGTGATTTTGAGAAATTCCTTGGAGCAAAAAGCATGGATTTAAGTGACCGAATTGAGGAGTCTAAAGAAATTTTCAAACGCTTAAAAGATCGATAATGACAATTTTTTATTTTGATATTAAACATGCCCTAAGGGAGCATGATAAATTACTTAAATTAGATGGAGGACTTTCTGGTGAACCAAATATTGGGTTACTCGAGAGTCCCTTAATACATATTCAAAATAATGATTATTATCCTAATTTCGAAGATAAACTTACTCACCTGGTTTATTGTGTAGTAAAAGATCACCCATTTAATGATGCAAATAAAAGAAGTGGATTAATATTAGGTGGATACTTTTTAGAAATAAATGGCTACGATTATTGTGTTAATAAATTTTTCAAAGAAATGGAGAATATCGAAGTCTCCCTTGCCCAAGGAGACATAAATAAAGAATTACTTCAAAAAATAATAACATCAATTATTTTTGAAACAGAGTTCCCTGAATCATTGAAGTTAGAAATAATTGATGCAATCTCTTAATTTTTATAAGAATCATTTAAATATGAATAACATATGGGAATACATTAACAGTGTTGAATATTATAATGTGAGAACAAAAGGGGTCAGGTACCTTTTTCTAATGAGGGTATTGATACCCTATGGATACCGCGGAGCGCGTGGCGGGAAACATCTTATATCAACTTCATTGAGAACCTGCGCGCCCCGAAGGAAGTGCCCTTGGGGTAAACCCGCGCGGGTTCGATGACCGGCTACGCCGGATTCAAAAAAAGTCAGAACTCAAGAATGAGTGCTGACTTCTTTTTGGAGCTACTGCTGGGAACTTATTAGGGAATGAATTTCATTTAAAAACATAAACAGTAGGATGAGACTATGACAGAAATAAATGTAGAGGCTCTTGATGAAACAATCTCAAAATCTATAGAATTTTTCTTTAATTTTTATAAAAAAAAGGAGGTCTCAAAAAAGATTTTAGTGATTCAGTGATTTGGAATAAATTTTCAATAAAAAGCTAATTCATACTTATAAGCTTATTTCAACAACCTTCTTCCCCTAGCCAGCAAAGGGGGCTTCGGGGGAATCCCCCGATGCAACGATGCGGGTGCGCTGCTCTCTCACTCAAGGAGAAATTTGCGCAGAAAAATTTCACCATCGCGCTTGATGGACTGTTTCGGGCGCTGAGGTTCAGGCTCACTGTATTAATAGCAATAACTTGCTTTTTCTATTGCAATATATATTGATGGATGAAAAATTTATAATCTTCCAATTCTTCATTAATCACATAAAACCCTTCGAGCACACAAATGCTTTGTTTCATCTTCATCAATAAGTTTCAATGGATAGCCTGTAAACGTTTGGTTATAAGATTTATTTTCACGGTAATGATGGGGGATTCCGTGTGTATCTAACATAATAGCTCCCTCTGTTGAAAGCTCACGCTCTTTCAACGGAATATCATGTTGTTTTAAGGCATCCAAATCAATAAAGAGCGCTATCCTAGGTGCTTTTTTATAAACGCCTGAATAAATTCCGGCCTGAAGTATTTCTATCTGAGCCTCCATGTTTTCTTTTTTAAATCTTTGCTTGAATTTAAAAAGAGCATCAATTGCATTGGTATCGGCTGAAATGTGAGAAAGGTATCTTATTATACGACCATCTTTTGTCGATCCATGAAGCGTTAAGATTATGCAAGATGAAGCCCCCCAAGATTGAATGGGCGGTTTTGTGTCTGAATCATTATTAGGGTCTACAAGATCATAATAATACTGATCCATATCCACTTGTACGGCATTTATTGGGTCTTCATTATAGGTGGGTAAATTATGAAGCTTTTTCCATTGGTTTTGATTATTTAGGGTGTATCGACCTTTTTGATTATTAAATAGTAATGCCTCAGTTCTATTGGCAAAATATTGTTGAATATTTTTAAAATCTATTGTCCCAGGGTTTTTATGCATACTATTACAACCAGGAAGTAGTAATGTAGCACCTAGCAAAATGGGACCTACTATATTTATGTTTTTCATAGAATCTCTAATCCTGGGTACAATAAAACAATACAAGTAAAAAGTAAAGCCCCTAGTCTACTAACATATACTAAAATGAAAAAAAGACAAAAATCCAAAAATCCAAAAAATAAAATGACCGAAGGGAAGGAATATTTGAGGACTCGAGTAGAAATCTTTGATTTCGTCAGGAGAGAACCCGCGCGAGTTCGATGACCGGCTACGCCGGATTCAAAAAAAGTCAGAACTCATGAATGAGTGCTGACTTCTTTTTGGAGCGCGTGGCGGGAAACTCTTTATCTCAACTTTGTTGAGAACAGAGAGTGATGCCAGCCAATCGCTTCGCTCTTGGGACATCAAGCGAACCCGCGCGGGTTCGATATGCCCACTACGTGGGCACTAGAAAAAAACCACTGTCCCCTCCGGGGGCATTGGTTTTTTTCTGGAGCGCGTGGCGGGAATCGAACCCGCATCCGCGGCTTGGAAGGCCGAAATAATAAGCCATTATACTACACGCGCGTCTCCGTAATGTTATGCTTTTTAAACAAAAAGCTAAATCATTTTATAAAAGAAACATCTGTCGTCAAATTATTTTCTATCTATATTAATTCACTCTAGATTCTGTTTTCGATTGCTTCGCTTGAAATTGATGTAAATCTACTCCATCTTTAACAGTATCGCTTACATAGTTATTCACAAAAGAACTAGCAACTGCTTCAATAAAAGACTTTTGTTGATCTAATTCTAATCCTAAAGTAGATAAATCTGGCATAAACTTAGAAACAAATTTTTCAATAACTAAATATTTAAATTTATCCTGCTTATTTTTATCAATATGTGTTTCTACATTTAGAAAAGCATTATCTACTGCCTCCTCTCTATTTCCAAAAATAACATGTAAGGCTTTTGTTAATGTGGACTCTTCCATTTGTTGAAATTTTTCATGAATGGGGTCAACCATATTTGAAATAATTGGTGTTCTCTTTTTTATTTGATCTAGCATATCAAACTCAGATAAGGATTTTCCCTCATTTAATGTTTTCATTGATTCTCCAAATACTAGCTGTGCAAATAAAGACTTTGCCACGGATTCATCAAAATCAGAATAAACACTCTCATCATCAAGTTTTATCCCAAAGCGTAAACGCAATCTTTCCATCCATTCTGCAAATTCAACCATTATCTCGCTTTTCCCTTTTTCCGTTACCATATTATGACGATCTACCACACTTTTTGTGTAATTGGCAAAAGAATATTCTTCATTTAAATATGCAATAATCCCGACAATTTGCTCAAAATTAAGTGTCGGCACTAAGTCTGCAACATCTTCCGCTACTCGATATTCAAAGTCTTCTGGTAATTTTACCGTATTAAAATATTCCATATCTGGAAGCAAGCTACTAGCTAAAACCGTATCTACTGTATCTTCTGATAAAGTCGGTTTATGCGCGCAACCTCCTCTTGCTTGAATAAGTGGTTCAAGATTGCGATCAACATCTCTCACTAACCCATCTACAGGGAGACCTTCCTGTAAACATACTAATACCCGATCCTTCGCATATTTCCTCATTACACCTCTCCTCTCAATTCCATCTACTTCAACATTTGTTTTGCCGGGAACATCCTTACCCGTACGCACAATGTCTGTTTCTTTATCTTTAAAAGTTTCAACAAAATTACCTCCTGGCGCAGACCGTTCTAAGTCAACATAAGACATGTTTTTTGTATTAGTTTCTTGTTCAAGATCATACAACAACGTAAACCAACTCGTCAAGGAAACTGTTCTATTTTTTTGTACAACAAGTTTACAGTAAGTAAGCACACTAAATACAACATTTACATTTTTTTTATGTATTTCTTACAATGTTTATTTTTTTCGTTTGTCTTCTTCCCCCCGTGACCAACGGATAATTTTTTCTTCTACTGTCTTTTGTGGTTTCGCGTACCGTTGTCTAGAAAAATTCCGAATTTTTTCTACTCGTTGCTCCAAAGTTTCTCCTTCCGTAGCCTCCAATTGTGGGGGGGGAATCGTATCACCCGAAAATACTGGTGTTGTCATCCCATCAACCATCATTCTGTTATAAATTTGATATTTTGGTAATGTTGCCAAATGAATCGGCAATATTCGTTCTTCATCTAATTGTTCTGACAAAATCTTAGCATCATTAATTCCAACTTGAAATGAGATCAATGATCCCACATTCCCGAACACTGCCGAACAAACTTCTTCAGACATTTGATCAATGTATTGATTTGCCATTGTAAGATTAAGTTTGTACTTCCGTGCTTCAGACAAAATCGTAGCAAAACTATCTGTTGCAAAATTTTGAAATTCGTCCACATAAAGATAAAAATCTTTCCGATCTTTCTCTGCTTGATCCGCTCGACTCATAGCATCTAACTGAAACTTAGTAATCAATAAGGATCCTAACATTGCCGAATTATCTTCTCCTAGTTTTCCTTTTGAGAGATTAATTATCACAATTTTCCCACTATCCATAGCAAACCGCATATCAAGTGAAGATTTTGGTTGTCCCAAAATATTTCTAACTGAGGGAGAAGACAAAAACTGTCCAACTTTGTTTTGGATCGGACCAACAGCCTCTGCTAATTTCGCTGGAGGAAGCGCTTCAAATTCTGTCCTCCAAAAATTTTGTACCATTGGATCTTTCACAAAATGAAGAATTTTTTTTCGGTAAGATTTATCGACCAACATCCTTGGAATTCCAAGCATGGTCGTGTCTGGTGCTTCTACTAACGCCAAAATCGTATTGCGCAAAAAATGCTCAAGTCGTGGTCCCCAAGATTCTGCATAAAGTTTTTTAAATACATTCACTAACCCTGAAGCAACAAGTGCTCTGTGCTCAGGATTTCGTCCTTCTAGTAAATTAAATGCTACTGGAAACTCCGTATCAGCTGGATCAAATAAAATCACATCATTTGTACGATTTTTGGGTACAAAACTAAGTACCGCGTCTGCCAAATCTCCATGAGGATCAATAACAGCAACCCCTTTACCTGCTTGAATATCTGAGAAAATCATATTTTCAAGAAGTGTTGATTTCCCCATTCCTGTTTTCCCAATTATGTAAACATGTCGACGTCGATCGTCTTCCCTCAACCCATAATAATCTTTGCTGGTTCGATAGTTTGTTTTCCCAATTAAAGTAATACCTTTTTCCTTGTTTTTTGGTAGATCAACTGGCGGTTCAAGTTTAACCGAATCAACCCAATTTATTGTTGGTGTAGACACCGTTTCAGTCGGTAAATGAAACATAGTTGCTAATTCTTCCTGACTCAATACAAACGGACGACTTTGTTCTCTCTTAGCAACCCTTTGGAATGTATCATCTGTTAATGAATTAGCTAGTGTTGAAATTCCAAAATGGTTCATTCGAGGTAATGAAAACTGCTGAAATGTTCCCAGAATCTCTCGAATTTTTGCTTGAGCGTGTAGCTCGTCTGGATCAGAATGAATATAAATTGCACGTATGTTTGTAGCAAACCCTAGTCTGGAAATTTTGTCATAACTGGCGGAAAAAACTGTTTCTCGTTCATGTCGACCAGAAGTTTGTTCTTCTCTATCCATCTGATCTTCATCATCTTCATTACTACCAATATCGTCTGTTCCAATATTTTTTAATCCACCCCACCCAAAAAGAAACAACAAAGTTACCCAAATAGGAGTTTTCAATACTCGTATTCTTTTTGAAGGAGATAACCTTGCTCCTTGATAAAAAGCCCTAAACCAATCCCATTGCCATGGTCCACTTCCAAAAAATCGACGAAGTGTTTTTTGGGCAATACTATTCCAGGTTGGATCTACAGGTGTAATTACAAACTGAATAACCGCCGAATCATCTGACCCATACAATTGTGCCAGCGATGAGGTTATCGGTCCCAATGGATCCTCCATTCGTTGATTAAATTTATCCTCAAATTGTGGATGCCGCTTAAACGGAAAAACCCACGGCTCCTGTGGTCGCAATGTTGCAACCAATATCTCCTTATTTTTTACTAATTTTTTTGTAAAATATTCTGGAACAGTTTCTATCTCTACTTCTGGATATTGTGAATATATTTGAGAAGAAATAAGTGTCCTCAAATGCGATGGAATAGATATATAAAAATAAATCCTTCCAGCGGTTTTTACGATTTCAAAACTAATAGTTTCTTTTCCTGCTTTTTTAATTTCTTTTGACAAAAGTCCATGCAAACTCGCCAGAACTTGCTCAAAAGCAATTGGTCCACGGACATTTAGACGTGGAACAGCTAATCTGAGTAAAACTCTTTTTTGTTTCATATTCCTGATAAGTATACCAAAACATTGCCTAAATTGGTAGCAATAAAAAAAAATTAAAAACTACTTTAATAACTTTCAAATCCTCCACCCCAATCTTTAAAATGTAAATCTACGGCCTCCTCAAAACTCTCATAAATTTCTTCTGCATCAGTCCAGACTTCATGCCCTTCACTTTCTAAATTTAAAATTACTTTCTCGTCTCCATTAAAATTCACAATCCCATTTATCAAATCGTCTTCCAATCTCTCAGACAAATCAATTCCATTTTTATCAGCATCTTCTAGTAAAATAGCAATTTCTTGCATTGACTCTAACTTAGATTCTATCTCGTCAGTACTACTTTCTCTTGTCAGAAACTCATGAGCCAACTGATCCTCTAACTTATCAGTAATTTCATCAATTCCTTCGCTTGGTCCGTTTATTCCCATTTTTTAAAAACTTAACAAATACGAATACATCAATACTCGTGTTGCGCTTTTTGTCAAGCCTCTTTCTTACTTTTGCAGATTAATCAACGGAATCGGAGTGTTCTCTCCAGAACCAAAATAAGTCTGAGGATAAGCACCTCCCCATTTTCCGATAGCTAATCGAGCATTTTCTAGTTTTTTATATTCCAATACTCGATCAGTAATTTCTTGTTGGATAAGTTTATTATATTCAGCGATTCCCTCTCCTTCAAGGACTTTTGCTTGCTTATCAGCTTCAGCTTTTTTCACTTTTTGTTGAGAAGAAATTTCTACTTGCTTCAAAATGTATTCTTCTTTTTGTGCTTTTTGTTCTTCAATTTGTTTCTGTTCAATAGCTGACTTGAATTGTGGATTGAAATCAAAATTTGTAAGATTTACATCCTCAAGAATAATTCCATCTTTTTCAAGATTTGCCTTTAAATCCTCAAAAACCTTAATTTTAATTTCTTCTCGTTTTGTCAAAATATCTGCAACTTTAAACTTAGCCGTAAAAGTTTTTACCGAATCAATCGCTCGTGGAACCACTTTTTTAGCTTCATAGTCGCTTCCTACTTCTTGATAAATTTTGTAAACAGACTCCGGTGAAAGATGGTACGTTACCACTGCGTCTACATAAACATCCTGAAGATCTGAACTTGCAGCAAACATTGATCCCAATGTTTGAGTGTATTCATCCTTAA
Organism: uncultured Candidatus Peribacteria bacterium; assembly: GCA_964490135.1. Classification (GTDB taxonomy): domain Bacteria; phylum Patescibacteriota; class Gracilibacteria; order UBA4473; family UBA4473; genus JALWQU01. The sequence goes on along the minus strand of CAZBBI010000003.1, from coordinate 7,053 downwards.
AAGATGTTAGTTTCGAAATTTGATTATAAGCTAAGTTAGAATTAGATTGATTAATAAATACAATCTTTTGTGTTCGTATTGGAATTTGAATAACACTTTGGAAAAATGGTATTCGAAAATGTAGTCCCTCTGCCCACATTTCTTTTTGAACCCCTCCTCTCAATTTATCAAAAACAACACCTCTGTGCCCAGCATCAATCGTTACGAATGGATTAATTATAATAATGACTACTAAGAGCCCTAATGAGACAAATGACCACTTGAAGACGGTAACGATTTTAGACATGTGCTTTGGATTAGAAGTTGTTTTTTGTTTCATAGTTGTTTTATCTTGCACGACTTTAGCTGTTTTTATTCCTTGTGTTGATTTATCAAAAATAGCTTCAAAAAATTTCATGACACCTTCCTTTAAGGCTCTCAAGTGAGAATCTTTAATAATCCCTTTCTTGTAAAGGATTACTAGAATGATCGTGATAATAATTAAGTCGGACATATTTGTTTTAACGCCATCCTAACAAAACAAATATTTAAAGGCAAAAACTTTAACTACTTCAAGGTATCCCGAATAATTTCAGCTGCTTTTTTGGTGTTATCAAAACTGAGATTTGGTAAGGAAACTCGTATAAAATTAGTACAATCCTTATTATTACGATCGTGTTCGGAAAAAAACAAATTAGCTGGCATCACAACCACTCCTTTTTTAGCTATTGCTTCCATTTTTTCTACTACATGACGTCCTTTCCAATCCTTTCCTTCAAGATCTCGTAGGTCTAGCATTCCATAATAAAAATTTCCAGCATGAGGGAATCCAATTGTTTCATAAAAAATCTTCATTTTTTCTGCAATCATCTCGGTTGCCTTCTCTCGCTCTTCTTTTCCTAGAAGTAAATGTGACAATGTTATCCCTACTGATGGACCAGGAACACCTGTAATATGCTGAAATAAGCCAATATTCTTTCCTGCTGGAGATTTAGAAAACCGCAATAATTGAAATAAATCATCGTAATCACCTAAATATCCATCTACCACATAGTTAGATAAAAATTTATTTGCTTCCTTGGAAAGATAAATATCTCCTGATCGCACACCCGTTGATCGTTCAATTTTAGAAATAGAATCAATTCTAATAAGTCTTTTCCTTGCCTCTGGCAGAGAAATAATACTTTTTTTATCTTTAAAAAAACGAAGATAAACCTCGTCAGTAATAATCACAGAGTTATTTGCTTCGGCAATCTCCAAAATAGCTTTAAAGAAATCATCATCTGCTCCAAATCCCGTTGGGTTATTTGGATCAATAAGAACAATAGCTTTTATTCTGTCTCGTGATCCCTTTAGGTCTTCTATTTGGCTGGAATCAAAATCACCAGTAATAGGATCTATAGATAGAGACAAAACGTTTATTCCACGTTGTTTAAACATTAAATTGTATGGCGCATAAACAGGTGAGGTCATCAGAACACTGTCTCCTTCATGCAAAAAATTTATTCCTTCAGATCCCAAACCCTTAAAAACCGCTCCAATCCCATGCGATGCTCCCATTACCGAGATAAGTTCATCATGCCAAATTTTATGACCCAAAATATTTGTGTATTCTTCGGCACTAACTGCCTGCAATAAAATCTGTCCAAAAGGTTGCGGATATCGTCCCCCTGATAAATTTGAGTATTTAAATAACTCATACAACACTCTAAATCGAGAATGCTCCAGTTTTTGATTTTTACAAATTTCTTGAAGACGACTGATGAAAATCTCAAAATCCCCTAACATGTTTTGTGCTACATTTTTTTGATAATATTCATTAGCTGTATCAATTATTTTTTTATTGATAACATCTAGCTCTGTTTCTTTTCGGTAAGCAAATAATGTTTTTTCATATAAGTGATCATTAAACGCAGTATCCAATAAAATTAGAAACGCAAAAAATTTACGACTTCGAACGTTAGGAGAGAACCCATACCCTGGCTCTCCTTGAGATAAATCCAATATAGCTGCTTCTCCTACATGATTTTCAGCTACTTCCCTTAATGCCCTAAAAGCTAAAAAGGGTGCTGTCTTCTCGATATCAAACAAAGGTTTTGAGTTCATTTTTTTTATCTTCTATAAAGTTCTCGTCTTACATAAATGGTGCACGAGAGAAGACTTTCTTATCCCGCATTCGCGGGAACGAAAAACCTACTACTCATCTCGTACAGTCGCTTCACTCCTTTCTCGATGGTATTAGGCGAACTTCTATGAAGTTCTCGCCTCACAAATGGTGCACGAGAGAAGACTCGAACTTCCACGGGAGAAAAATTTCCCACTAGCCCCTCAAGCTAGCGCGTCTACCAATTCCGCCACTCGTGCACAACGTGAAATTTACAAAATAAAGAGTTTGCTGTAAAATCTTTTTAATGATTTTAAAAAAATACTTTCCACACATCTTACTCACTATTTACCTAATTGAGTTTGTTTTTTTAGCCCTTGATCCCTTTGATAGGATGGTTTGGTGGGCGGAGAACTTACCAATTTTAATTGTAGTGGGAGCTTTAATTTTAACTTTTAAAAAATTTAGATTTTCAAACTTTTCTTATAGTCTGATGACATTTTTTTTAATGTTTCATACTTACGGTGGACATTACACTTTTGAACGAGCCCCTTTTGAATTTTTCAATAATTTGATATCTACCTTAAATTTTGATTTTTTGTTTCCAGAAGGACGAAACAATTTTGACAGGGTTGGTCATTTTTTTGTAGGTGTTTTCGCTTACCCAATGGCTGAACTTTTTTACAAAAAGAAATGGACAAGCAATCTACCAACAACAATATTTCTTGGGATTTTGGCTCTTGGGTTTTGGGGTGCTTTGTACGAAGTGATTGAAATGTTCTTTGCTATTTCTGAGGGAGGTGAAGCAGGTGCTTCCTTTCTAGGGTCACAAGGAGATATTTGGGACGCCCAAAAAGACATGTTACTAGACATACTTGGAGCAAGTCTTGTGTTTGTCTTTTTTGGATGGAAGTTGAAAAAGTAAAACTACTTCTTCCCCTGTACCTTTCTAATTGCTGAGTCTAGTTGATGATCAACTTTGTTTTTCTTTTCTTCGTCCGTTGGGTCAGCCACTTCTACATCTGGCAAAACACCTATTTCATTAATCCATCGTCCCTTAGGACTTAACCATTTGGCAACAGTTAATTTTAAACTTCCACCATTCACAAAAGAAATAATTTCTTGGACCGTTCCTTTCCCTAAAGACTTTGTGCCCATGATTGTCCCGATTCCATAATCTTGAATAGTCGCCGTTAAAATCTCTGACGCGCTAGCCGATCCTTTGTTTTGTAGAAAAACCATTGGTTTATCATAATTAGCCAACACCCCATCTTTCTTTGCCTTAAATATTTCTTTCTTGTCTTTGTATTCCGCTGAAAAAACCTCCTTATCTTTCTCTAAGAAAATAGCACCCACATTTACTGCTGCAGTCAAGAATCCTCCCGGATTATTTCGCAAATCAAACACAATCCCTTTCGGGTTTTTAGGTAAAACCTCTAATTTAAGCATTCGTTCTAATTGCGCGCCTGTATCTTTTGAAAACTGATGCATCCCTACAATTGGAATACCATTTTTCCATTCCAATTTCAAAGCTGGAATTGTAATTTTACCTCTAATTACAGTTATCTCTCGCAACTGCTCTTCTCTCTTTATTGAAAGCTTTACCGCTGTTCCTGCGGGACCCTTTATTTTATCAATAATATCTCCAACTGACATACCGGCAATATCTACATCGTCAACTTTAGTAACTACGTCTCCCGCATTCATCCCTGCTTCTTCCGCCGGAGAACCTTTGATTGGGGCTGTAATGGTGAATAATTTATCAACCATTTCTACATAAGCACCAATTCCTTCAAAGTTACCCGTCAATGAATCTTTAAACTCTTTTGCCTTCTCTGGTTCTACATAAATAGAATATTTATCATCTAATGTTTCCACCATCTTCACAACTGCTTTATTCAACATATCTTCCTTCTTTTTTTCATCTAATTTTTCTTGAAATTTAAATTTTTCATTAATTTGATTAAGTACTTCGTTTAGCACGGCCAACTCTTGATTTTGAGCAGGCATTCCAAATAAACTTTCAATTAGAATTTTGGCTTTTTCTTCCTTTGGAGTTCTTAATGTTTTGTTAAGTCTTTTTTCATATGGATATTGCGGATAAACAGAATCATCTTTTTTTGGATCACCTAATGAAGAAATCTTTTTTTCTCCATTTTTATGCCAATTATAAATCCATCGTACGAGTTCTTCTCTAGTAACTAGATCATAAGGCCGAAGTTTATCAATATCCTTATTCTCAATAATTTGTGAAGCATAAGCGGCTTCTACTGGATTTAAATATTTTGCGATTGGTGAAACTCCTTTTACTTTTGACCGAAACATTTCTGATACATGTCGTGGCTCAACAATATTTTTTGATTTAATCAATATCTTAATGGCTTCAATTCGCCGAACAGAAGCGTTTTTCTCAAAATCCTTATTTCCATTAATTACTCCTTCTGAAATAAGTTCCCTTAAATATGGTGCCAACGGATCTGTCTCTGAAATGTTTGGAGGCAATTCGACCGATTGATCTACCATAGAAGTATCAAACCCCCTATCGCGTAAAACTAATTCCCAAAAATATCCCAACGGCATATTGTCACTAGCTCGAAAAAAAGCACCGTCCTCCATAATTCCTCTCTCAATTAAATCATTAACTGATTTGTAGGCAGATGATCTTTCCGTTACATCTCTAAATGCAAATGTTGTATTTGTGGATAAAAATACATTTAAAATAAATATCGTTAATAGTTTGTGGTTTATGGTTAATATTTTCATGAATTATGATATTAAATAATAATCTGTGAGAATGTTAAGTAGTTTAGGGTTAAGTACAAATCATTTTTTGTATTTTGCATCTTTAAAGATTTAAACTCCTAAACTTCGTAAAAAAAACCTTGACATGCTTTATTTTATTCATAGAATCGCTCGGCTTTTTCACTGAATTAACAGTTGAAAAAGTAATCTATCAGTGAGACAACCTAAAATATGTTACAGCCAAAGAAAACTAAATTTCGGAAACAACATAGACTAAGATCCCAAAGAAAAGGGATGGCAACACGTGGATCTTCAATTGCTTATGGAGACATTGCAATTAAAACTACGGATGCTGGTGAAATCACTGCTCGTCAAATTGAAGCTGCTAGACGTACTATTGCAAGAGCTTTAAAACGTGGCGGTAAGGTTTGGATTCGAGTTTTCCCTGACAAAATCTTAACAGCAAAGTCTGGAGAGGTTCCAATGGGATCTGGTAAAGGTGCTCCAGATAAATGGGTAGCATCGGTTAAGCCTGGTAAAATTCTTTTTGAAATTGCGGGTGTAGAAGAACCTGTTATGAGAAAAGCACTAAAGTTAGCTTCTTACAAGCTATCTGTACGATCTAAAATTGTATCTAAAGAAATATAATGACTATTCAAGAATTACGACAGCTGACATCTAAGAAACTTTGGAAAGAGTTGATTAAAACTCGTCGAGCATTGGCAGTGAAAAGATTTCATGCCCGTACTGGACAAGATCAAAAAACTTCTGACGTTACAGGTTTGAGGAAAACGATTGCTCGTATTCTTACATTGCTAAATAACACTTCTAAATAATGATTACGAAAAAAGGAACAGTAGTGAAGATTTCAGGAGCTAAAACTATTAAAGTTGAAGTGAATGAATATCGAACACATCCGAAATACTTGAAACAATACAGAGTAACAAAGCGGTTTCTAGCTCATGATGAGAAAGAAACAGTAAAAGTAGGTGATACTGTAACGATCAAACAAACTAAACCTATTTCGAAATTAAAAACATGGGAACTTCTAACAGAAAAAACTAAATAAATGATTCAACATATGAGTCGGTTACGAGTTGCAGACAATACAGGTGCTAAAGAAGTACTTTGTATAAAAGTTCTTGGAGGTTCTAAGAGAAGGTATGCTTCAGTTGGAGATACTATTGTAGTTTCTATTAAATCAGCTTCTCCAAAAGGAGTTGTGAAGAAAAAATCAGTAGAACGAGCTATTATAGTTAGACAGAGATCATCTATTCGTAGATCTGATGGTTCTTATCTAAGATTTGATGATAACGCTGTTGTTATTGTTAATAAAGAAGGAAAGCCAAAAGGAACTCGTGTATTTGGGCCAGTTGCTCGTGAATTACGAAGAAAAGGTTATCAAAAGATTGTATCATTAGCGCCTGAAGTTTTATAAAGATTATAAATAATGAAATTAAGAATTGGAGATTCGGTTGTCATATTAACAGGAAAAGATAAAGGAAAATCTTCAAATATTGTAAAAATATTTGAAGATAAAAATCTTGTAAGAGTTGATGGAATCAACAAACAAATAAAACATATCAAAGGACGTGAAGGAAATCCTGGTGAACGAGTTGAAATTTTCGCTCCGATCAATATTTCAAACGTAGCTATTGTTGACCCAAAAACTAAGAAACCTTCTCGAATTGGTTACAAAGTAGATAAAGGACAAAAAACTAGAATATACAAATCTTCAGGAACAGTTATTCCTGCAGCAAACAAAACTAAAGCTAAGCCAAAAACAGTAAAAGCATAAGACTTAAAACATGAAATCACAATTATTAGAAAAATATCAGAAAGAAATTGCACCAGCTCTTATGAAAGAGTTAGGTCTAAGCAATTCCATGGAAGTACCTAAGATTGAAAAAATCTGCATAAATGTAGGAGTTGGATCTTATTTACAAAAATTGGGAAAGAAAAAGACTGATGAAATAGAAGAAGCTATTGCAAAAATTACTGGACAAAAACCTATTGTTAGGAATTCAAGAATGTCTATCTCTAATTTCAAACTAAGAGAAGGAATGCCTGTTGGTGTTTCAGTTACTCTTCGAAAAGAAGTAGCTTATAATTTCTTAGATAAACTTATTAATATTGTTTACCCTCGTGTACAAGGATTTCGAGGAGTTAAACGAAAAATATTTGATACGAACGGAAATTGTGCTGTTGGATTTAAAGAACATACTGTG
>CAZBBI010000002.1:2014-20407 GCA_964490135.1 uncultured Candidatus Peribacteria bacterium | reverse complement strand
ACTTGCATGTATTAAACGCACCGCCAGCGTTCATCCTGAGCCAGGATCAAACTCTTCATAAATAATTTTATGAGAGCCGTTATGGCTAAATTTTAAAATGAATAAACGTTGATTTTTTGTTTTTTTGAGTGGGTCAAACCTCCGGAAAGAGAATTAGATTCCACTTTGTTGCGTCCGATATGAAAAAGAGCTTACATGCCTTCTAAAAGATATAAAAAGCCGAGCGATTCTATTCATTAAGATTCCTCCTGTCAAATCTTTTTTCAAGGTTTTTTGTTAGTTTATTTTCTTTGAACTTTAAGACAAAAACTTTAAACTAACTTGCGATGTTTAACAGCAAAAGTACACGCAGGAGAAAGCATTTTCTTATCAATACAAATCAACAAAGAAAATATCGTCCTAAAAAAAATAGAAATAGAATTCTTAATATTTTGGCAAAAATTCTTTTTTTTAAAAAGATTTTTAAAATTTTTCGTGCCAGCTTCATCCTTTCTTTTGTAACTTTCCTGATGGCAGGATTTATAATTTTTGCCGTTTTTTCTCCTTATTTCGAAATAAAAAAGATTAATATAAACAGAGATACTCCGAACTTAAACATCGAATCAGTACAAGAAATATTAAAACCTTTTTATGGAAAAAATTTAATTTTTTTAAACAAAGAAGAGCTAACTCAAACGCTTCTTGGTGAATTTCTGGAATTTAGATCAATAGACATAACAGAGAAATGGCCAGATGCCATAACTATCTCCATCAAACTCTCCCCTCCTGTATTTACCCTATTTAACATTGATTCTGCCAACTTTGCTGTTGTATCTACGGATGGAATAATTTTATCAACAACCGCTGATGACAGCCTTCCTGTTTTAAAAATTAAAAACATAAAAAAACCTTTCATACCTGGAGAAAAAATCATGGAAAAAGACTGGCTTGATAAAATAGAGAAAATAAAAGGCTTACTTTTGGGGCAAACAAAAATAACAACAAAGGAAATCGTTTTTCTACCAACGGCACAAGAGGTTCATTTCATAACCTCTTCTGGAATCGCTCTGTGGTTTGACCTAAGAATAGACATAGAACAACAAATACGAAAACTTGAACTGGGTGCCAATAAAATCGGACTCTACTCCAAGCAACTAGAACACATTGATCTAAGGATTCCAGGACAGCTCTTTTGGAAGTGATTATTCCCCAGACTTACGTATCCGATCCACCACCTCAAACAGAGCATCAGAAATGTTTTTTTCTTCTAAGATTCTATCAAGGGCCACTGCTTTAAACTTTTTACGCTCCGGATCAAGATACTGAAAATGCTCAAATGATTTTGCCAGAGAGCCCGATGCTTTTTTGTTGAATTTATCAATCTCAAGAACCTTATCGGCTAAATATTCATAACCAAGCCCCATAGAATCATGAAAAAATGGATAATTCTTTCCAAATGCTCCAAAGAGTGATCTAATTTTATTTGGGTTTGTTCGGTCAAACGCAGGATCTTTTTCTAATTTTTTTAGATCATCAATAACTGTATTTGATTTTGCCATAGCCTGAACCGCAAACCATTTATTCATTACTAATGGGTCTTTTTTCCATTTTTCATAAAAAGCCTCAAGTGCATTACGCTTCGCCTGTGTTTCATTATTACAAAGTAGCGAAAGTGCCACCATTTGATCTGTCATATTGTCAGCTGTTTGAAATTGTGTAAAAATCAAATCTGTAAAGTCAGTAGTTGCTTGATTTAAATACGTCAAACATGCATTTTTTAACATACGACGAGACATTGAGTCATCCGTTTTTTCATATTTTTCCTCAGAAAACTGTTGATACATCCCTAAGAAATCACTCTCAAGATAATCCGCAATAACATTAGCATACTTTTTTCGAGCATCATACGCTCCCTTGTAATCATAAATTTCAAAATTCGAAACAAGCCCATAAAGACCAGGCAATCCTAGGCATTCTGCCCTAAAACTTTCCCCTAAATCATTATTTGTTAAAATTTTTCTATAACTTTCCAGTATCTTCGTCGGTACCTTTGTTTCAGAATTATCCATTAAGTCAGAAATCAATCGACGATTAAGTCGTTGCCCTGCTTCGAACCTATTAAAAGTATCATTGTCATGTTCAAGTAAGAACAAATCACGTTCAAGTCCCACTTCTGTTGTTAGTTTCACGGGAGCAGAAAACCCTCGCAGGATTGATGGGATTGGTTTTTTATTTAATTCAAATTCAAACGTTTGTTCTGATTCTGTCATTTCCAAAATACCAGAATGAAGATCTTCTCCCGTTGTCTGATCAAGTAACCCAAATTCAATAGGAAAATGATAAGGAATTTTTGCAGTTGGATGTGCATTTTTTTGCAGAATAGTGAGTGCGTATATATTTTTTTCTTTATCAAATTTTTCTACAAAACTAATTTCTGGAGTTCCAGCTTGGCAATACCAAGAATCTTTAAATTGCGTAAAATCACGACCAGAAGTTATCTCAAAAGCCTTAATAAAATCTTCAGTTGTAACAGCTTGTCCATCAAACAGATCGAAATATTTATCCATTCCTTTTCGAAATCCGTCTTTCCCCAAAAACACAAACAACATTCTAATAACTTCAGACCCTTTATCATAAACCGTTCTAGTGTAAAAATTCTCTATTTGAATAAAGGATGATGGTTTGATTGGATGAGCCATTGGTCCCCCATCCTCTGAAAATTGATATTCACGTAAGTAGTCAGCATCTTGAATTCTTTTAACATCACGATCTCCAATATCTGCTGAAAATTCCGCATCACGAAACACTGTCAATCCCTCCTTCAAGGTAAGTTGAAACCAATCACGACACGTAATCCTGTCTCCTGTCCAATTATGAAAATACTCGTGCGCTACAACTCTTTCTATATATTTGTAATTAGCATCTGTCGAAGATTTTGGGTCACACAAAATTGCTGAAGTGTTAAAAATATTAAGACCTTTGTTTTCCATTGCCCCAGAATTAAAGGCATCAACCGCAACAATCATAAAAATATCTAAATCATATTCCCGTCCAAACCGTTCTTCGTCCCATTTCATAGATTTTTTCAAACTTTCCATAGCATGATCCGTTCGATGCCTGTCTTTTTCTTCCGTATAAATACGAAGTGGCACAACTTTTCCGGACATAGTAGTAAAAGAACTTTCGCTAACCACTAAATCTCCTGCCACTAGCGCAAAAAGATAATTTGGTTTTGGTATGGGGTCTTCCCAGACAACAAAATGTCGATTATTTTCTAGCTCTCCTGATTTAATTGGATTTCCATTGGAAAGTAATATTGGTAAAGATTTTTTATCTGCTGTAAGCGAAACCTTAAATGTTGACATCACATCCGGACGATCTAAGTGTGGAGTAATGCGCCTAAATCCAAGTGGCTCACATTGAGTACAAAAAATGCTGTCAGATTTATAAAGACCAGCTAATTCTTTATTTAGATGTGGGTAAATTTTAACTTCTGTTTCAAGTGTAAATTCATTTGGAACTTCTAAGATATTTAAAACCCCCTGATCTTCTAAATAAACATACTCTTGCTTGTCTAAATTTTTCTCATTTAATTCTATCGACAAAATCTCCATATTTTCAGCATTCAGTTCCAGATTTGTTAATTCCTCTACTGATTTTGGGTTTTTTTTGAAAGTAGAAATATTTCTAACAATTGTGTGGCTTTCAAAAATATCAAAAAAAAGTTCTACATTTTTTATTAAAAAAGGTGGTACTTTGTAGTCTTTCAAAAAAATTTCTTTTGGTTGTTTTGTCATAATATATAAATAAATTTCTATGAAAAAAATACTGATTTTTTAAAAAATCTAAAGTTTTTCTAGTAGGACTAAATCCAAAATTACTTAGAAATCTGAGAATCCAATATTTTCGATGTGTTCACAATAGGCTTTCCCTTTATTCAATCGCACAAAAACTCCATCAACACGAGAATACTTAGGAGTTTTAAGTTTTAGCTTTTTGATAAAATAATCATATCCAGCATTTAGAATTTTTTGTAATTTATTTCGATCTACAAATTCTTTTGGATCACCGTATTTATCATTACTACGGGTTTTTACTTCCACAAAAATATAAAACTCGGAGTTGGGCTTTTTGAAGATTAAATCAATTTCCCCGCCCTGGGCATGAAAATTTCGTTCAATAAACTCATAACCCTTATTTATCATATACTTAGCGGCAATTGCTTCTCCGAAATCTCCTGTAGATCTGTTTTTTGTTGTCATCTACCATTAAACATACCTTCTCTTAATCTCCCATTCAAGGGGGGAAACTAATCTGAAGTTAATTTACTAATATTTTACAATTCCTCGGTGTTTCCTATATTCAATAAGTATGAACAGACTAAAATCTTATTTGTTTCGAGGAGGAGTGCTTCTAGGCGGTTCTGCTATTTTGGCTAAACTTCTGGGTTTTCTTCGAGATCGATTACTTGTTTCATCTTTCGATTCTTCTCAGGTAGATCTGGTTTTTGCTGCCTTTCGTATTCCTGATTTTTTCTTTTATTTGTTTGTAGGAGCGACACTTTCTGTGATTCTGATACCACAATTAGTAGAACTAAAAAAAGATGAAAAAGTTCAATATGTTTCTAGTTTTTTATGGGGAGTTTTTGTCTTATTTGGAGCACTAAGTCTTATTGGAATTTTTACAACACCTTATTTAGTAGAAATCTTCACAACAGGATTTGATAGTTCTTTAAAATTACAAATCGCCACTCTCTCTAAATATCTTTTTGGTTCAGTCTTTCTTTTAGCTCTTTCCGGTGTCTTTGCCGCCTACTTACAAGCAAGCCATAGATTTGTTTCGCTCGCAGTAGCTCCATTATTTTATATGGGAAGCCTTTGTCTTGGGCTTTTTCTGCTTGGCGACAGGTTCGGAATTTTAATTGTTGGATACTCAGCTATTATTGGTGCGAGTCTACACTTACTTATAAATATTTTATATTTTTATATCTCAGGGGGACATATTGGGTTTTTTTGGAAAAAACCCCAAAAAGCTTGGAAAAACTTTCAAGGAGATTTTTGGCGAAGAGTCTTTAATAATTCTGCCTTTCAGATAAACCAATCAGTTGATATTTGGATTGCTAGTTTCCTTATAGCAGGAGCCGTTACTGCCTTTTCCATAGGAACAACTTTTGGCCATGCTCTGCTCTCTATTGTAGGATTTTCCGTAGCCAATACGGCCTTTCCTAAACTAGCTAAAGCCAAAAACAATATCATTAAACAACAAGAAATTTTAAAAAGTTCTATCAAATGGATAATGTTTTGGACAATTCCCTTTGCGATAATTGGTGCATTTAGTGCTAAATTTTTATTAATAACTTTGTTTGGACTAGATGGACATACGCTTTATATGACCCAAAAAGTATTTTTCTGGACAGTTATTTCGTTGCCAGCCGCTTGCCTAATCCCTATTTTTTCTCGTTTCTTTCTGGCAAACGATGACACTCATACACCTTTGTATATAAACGTTTTCTCGCTTTTTATAGCCACGAGTTTAGCTTTAATTTTAGCCTTAAAGATTCTTCCTCCAGAAAAAGCCATACTTGGACTAGCTTATGGAAATTTTACCGCTAATATCCTAAGTGCTGGATTATTTTATTATGCCTTTAAAAAATGGAAGAAACCTTTATCGTAACAAAAGAAGAAGCTAATACTCGAATAGATGTCCTTTGTACACAAAAATTCCCTAAAATATCACGGTCAAGATGGACTAAACACGGTACTTTTTTATTAGAAAAAATTCCGAAGAAAAACAAAACTAAAGCCAAAGAAAAACAAAGTTGGACGATCTCTTGTCCCAAAGAAACAGTCCTTTCCCAAGACATGATTCCTTGGGATTTTACGCTTAAAATATTAGCCGAATCAGAAACATGGGTGGTAATAGAAAAACCAGAAGGAATCGCGGTTCATCCCTCTCTTTCTGATTCTTCTCAAAAAACGATTATAAACGCCCTTGTTCATATGTTTGGCTCATCTCTGAGTGAAAATTTTGATGAGATTGAAGGACGAAATATTCCTCGTCCCGGACTTGTCCATCGTCTCGACAAACCAACTTCTGGATTACTACTAATTGCTAAAACAAATCAAACTCATCGTTATTTTCAAGAAAACTGGAATAAAGTTGAAAAAATCTACAGTACAATCGTTTTGGGTAAACCGCCACAAAGAGGAAAAATCGATGGTGCTATTTTTCGTGACCCAAGAGATAGAAAAAAAATGTCTATTTCAACACACGAAAAAGCTAAATCAGCCACAACGCTTTTTGAAACATTAGAAAGTCTAAATAAACTATCTCATTTATCAGTAAAAATCCTAACAGGACGAACTCATCAAATTCGTGTTCATTTAAGCTCTATTGGGTTTCCGATTTTAGGCGACGTTTTGTACGATGGAGAAAAGTCCGAACGACTTTTTCTTCATGCGCATAAACTAACTTTTCCAGATCCAGATAAAAATGATGAATTTACCGAAGTTATCTCAGAAATACCTGAAATCTTCTTGAAAAAACTTAACTAGAATACGTAATCCCAAAAAGTCACTTGACATCCGGTGTTTTTAGAGGTATTAAGTGTGTATGAAGTATAAGTTTTTCATTATTTACTATTAAAGGAGTTTAAGTTCTCTATTTAGTGTTACATATAATTCGACTAATCATACAACATGACAGAAAAAAAAATATCCGCAGAAACAATTACCACTAATGCACTAATTAATTTCATAGCCAATTCAAAAAAAGAATTAGATGAATTATTTAAAAACATCGAGCCCTCTATTTCTGAAGATATTGGTGTTATGCAAAAAAAAGCTGCTGTAGCGCGGATAATCCAAGAAATGAAGATAGGAAAAGATGCTCTATTCACTAGCAACCAAAAAATTAATGAAGCAATCTATTCCGAAAATGAGACTCAATTAACTGACGAGCTAAACCTCTTAAACAAACTAAGTGAATCAATGAAGGAGTCACAAGACTCATTTCCAGAGGCTTTTAATGCCTTGGTGGAAACAATCTCAAATGCCACAAAAGAATTTAAGCACAATGAAAAACTCAAAGAAAATAGTGGCAGACATTGGGAGCTCTCTAAAAAAACAGAAAAAACTATTAAGCCTATGAAGCGCCCTTTTCTTGGATTAAGTGATCTTTTCAGTGGCGCGGTAAATCGACTAATTGGTTCAGATAAAGGTCTTAGATTAAAGCCTCTCAGTGATAAAAAATTATTTTCTTGATAAATGGAATACCCTTCAGTCGATTTTGCATTACAGGAAGAACAATTAACAACACTGCAAACTGAGTGTGAAATTTTGAAGGAGAATCATAAATTTGATGAAAGCTCTCAAAAAGAACTTTTATTTAAAAAGCTAGAGATTGCTTTAATAGCTTTTGATGATAAGGAGGACGTAGTTGGTCTTTATGCAAAATTTTATGAGAAATATGGAAAATCCTCATCTAAAATTCTATCTCTCTCTATCCGTGATATTCACTGTGCTATTTCGGAAGAAGAAGAAAGCCATTCTATTCTTAGCAACACTCCCAAGGGAAATAAAAATGAAGTAGCTTTGTTACTTTATAGACATGCAGTTGGTGAAGAAACTCTGGCATCTATACTGAAATATTATCGAGATTCTAATACCTATTTTGACTTAGAATGCCTTCCTCTGGAAATTCAACAACCTATAATAAAATTAACTAAAAATTTAGATAGAATTCTTGATCAAATCGAAAAATTGCAAAATTAATTAAACCAAACTATGCTCATGTTGTATGTCTAAAAAGATACAACAGCATTATGAAAAAAAAGCTCATTTCTGGGCAAAGATTTTGATAAAAGGCCCTGGGGTTTTGGCAATATTTTTGTCAGGTAGTTTGGCACAAAGTCGCGCCAATAAATACTCTGATATTGATTTTTTTGTTGTTACTAAATCAGGACAGATCTTTACAGCCAGATTTTTTATAGCGGGAATTTTAAAACTTTTTGGTGTTTTGGCTGATGATGCAACCAATCATGCCGGTAAAATTTGTCCAAATCATTATATCACGGTTGATAATTTAGAAATTAAAGAAAAAGACGAATATGCCGCTAATCTATTCGCTCATAATAAATTTTTGGCAGGAGATAAAAATATTTGGTACGGCTTTGTGCAAAAAAATAAAAATTGGATAGAAAAATTTGGTAAAAAATTTCAGAATGATTCAATCTTAAATACCGACCAGCCCCTCTTCGTTCCCCCAAAAAAGGGAGAAACTGGCTTAGTTTTTAAAAAAATAGAAGCATTTTGTGAAAAATTTCAAAAGAAAAAATTAGCTAAAAGAAAGTTACCACCATCTGCCAAAGTTTGGCTAACTGATAAGGAAATCAGGTTGCATGAAGTACCAAAAAATACTGCTTATTTTTCCAAAAATTTCTCCTGATATTTTAAAGAAAAGCTTCCCCACAGAAAAAATCCTAAAACAAAAACTAAGCTTATTTGTGATATAATCTTTGGTACTTGAGCAACTCCAAATCTTCCAAAGAAGTCTGCCAAAAATAGAATAATACTAAGTATTATTTTTGCTGGGAATGCTAAAATATAAACAAAATTTTCGCCTATAAATGGAGTGAATAACGAACAAATAAAAGAAAAGAACATCCCAATAGGGATAAGCGGCTCAACAAAAATATTGGAGAAAAACCCAATAAAAGGGAATGTTCCAAAATATAAACTCAAAACAGGAAACACTGATAATTGCGCCGAAATTATTACAGAAATAATGGCTCGTAGCTCAAATCTTTCAGGTATAAATCCAAGATGTTTTTGACAAATTGGCATACCAATAATAATTCCAAATGTTGCAAAGAAGCTTAAGAAAAAGCCAATATCCCCTTGGATCATTTGTGGAGAAAATATAGCTAAAATAGTAGCGGTTAAAAATAACAAGTTCCTACTATCAGCAAAACGACCTGAGAAAATTGCCCAGCTAACAATACTTCCAAAAACAGCTGCACGTATCACCGGTGGCTCAGCCCCAACCATAAGTACAAAAAATAAAAGTGAAATAATTGAACAGAAAAAAACGATGCGTCTCCCCAAATGCTTTAAAACAAAAGCGACAAACAAAAGTAAGACCGTAATATTAAACCCAGAAACAACCAATATATGCTGTAAGCCTGAATCTTTAAAACTTTGTGAAGTTTCCCCGGGAAGCTCTTTTTTTACTCCCAATAAAATTCCCATTGCAATCTGATTATGTGGAGATGGCAATGCTTTTTCTAAATTTTTAGCCAAGAAATTTCTCATCTTTTTGGCATGAAAAACTAAAAAGTTTCCAGAATTTTTCTGTTGTAAAATTTCTATTATTTGAGGGGTTTTAATAATTGATTGGATATCAAATCTCTTTAAATAAGACTGATAATCAAATCCATCAAAGTTTCTAGGTTTCTGTATTTTTCCTACAATTTTTAAATTTTCACCATAATCTAGATTTATATCTGATGGATAAATTAATAAAAGTTTTCCTAAATTTTTTCCAGATTTTTTTTGTATTTGAGTAACTTGTACAAATACTCGATTGTTTTTTTGACGAATATCTGGAAAGCCTGTAACCACCACATGTAGCTCAACCATTTTATTATAAAAATTCGGCAAAACATCTGATCTTAAATCATAAATATTCCGATATTGACCGTAAAAAGCTCCCAACAAAAAAACAGAAAATAAAAGAATAAAATACTGACGAAAAATAATTGCAATAAATGCTCCAAATAACCCAAATAACAAAATATAGCTCGAAAAAAACATCTCTCGTCCGAAAAAAATTCCAATGAATAATATTAAAAAGATAAGACGAAGTTTTTGTGATTTGTATTTAAATCTTGGTAAAATCATTTATCAATAACGACAATACCCCTCTTAATCTCCCCTTCAAGGGTAGAAACTAATGAAATCTTAATATTTAAAAGTAATTATTTGGATTCACCTTCCTCCCTCTAATCCTCACCTCAAAATGCAAATGAATCCCCGTCCGACCAAAGACTCTTCCCGTATTCCCCATCAAGGCAAGTAATTGTCCTTTTTTTACCTCTTCCCCAACTCCAACTTTTGTTACATTATTATGAGCATAAAGAGTTTCCACTCCGTTTCCATGATCAATCACAATATAACGACCATAACCATAATTCCACCCAGAATGTGACTCTTTTATAACAACCCCATCGGCGGCTGAATAAATTGGAGTATTTTTGGCATTAGCAATATCTATAGCAAAATGACGACTGTGATATCCCTGAGTAACAACTCCTTTCGTTGGTCTTCTTAGGCGATATCCCAATGCCCCAACTTTTACATCTGCTACTTTTTGCGGACTATATCTAATAATGCCAGAAACTTCTGTTGATTTAAATTCTGGTTTTCGTTGTACAAAAACTTTTTTAGCTTCTGGTAAAAATATCTCCTGATCTATTTTCACTTTATTTTGTAACTGGTTATAAGCTTGAACTTTTGAAAGCTCTATTCCATGCACTTGTGCAATTTCACTTAAAGTTTCACCTTTTTTCACCTTATAATAAACTCCATCTGTCGGAGGTATTCTTATTTTTTGTTGTGGCGCAATACTCGATTTTATTGTTAATCCATTTGCCCACAAAACAGTAGAAACCTTTACTCCGAATCGATGAGAAATACTAGAAAGGTTATCCCCGGCTTTCACTATATAAGATATTTCTTTGTCTCTTTTTTTAGGAATTATTTTCTCAATAAGATTACCTTCCTCATCTTCAACCATAATTTTTTCCATTCCTGCTGTATTTACTCCAACAGTATTTTCCAAAAATCCGGGTTCTAGAATTTCAAAAGAAGTTGTTGTATCGACAAAAGCAACTTCATCAAAGACTTGTCCATTCCAAAAATAAGGTGGCCTAAAGCTTGTTATAAAAAGAACAAGAAAAGCCAAGCTGGTAAGCTGTAAGCCAAATGGCGAATGTAGGATTCGATTAACTGCTTCTTTTGGCATTTTTACCAATTTATTTTAAGGAAACTCTGATAAATTGCTAATTTTTAAAAAAAAGATAATCTTCTTACAATGGAAAAAACAATAATGTTATCTCTGACAACTGTTTTAGGTGCCTTACTTGGGAGCTTTACTACTATGTTAATTTATAGATTACATTTTGACCAAAAAGGTATAGTTACTGGTCGCTCACAATGTCCTTCTTGCGGAAAAATTCTTAATTTTTGGAATTTAGTTCCTATTTTTTCGTGGTTATTTCAAGGCGGGAAATGCTCTAACTGTAGTAAAAAGATTTCTATTTCCTATCCGATAACTGAAATAATTTTTACATTTTGTTTCTTTATTTTTGCACAAAACTTTTACGAAACATGGCATTTTTTCCCCATCTTAGGGATTGTTTTCGTTTCTCTTCTTTTGTTTTTTTACGATGTTCGCTTTTTCGAAGTTGATGATCGCATCGCTATTCCCAGTATAATTTTGGTTGGTATTTATGCTTTTTTCAGAGAACTCCTACCTATTAATTATTTGATCGGTGGAGGACTTGGATTTTGTTTTTATGCGATCCAATATTACGCTTCAAAAGGTAAATGGGTAGGTGCTGGAGATATGCGCTTAGGGCTTTTTATGGGACTTTGTTTGGGGTGGCAATTTATGATTTTAGCCCTTTTTACTTCTTATGTCTTGGGGCTTCTTTTCGCATTGCCGCTACTTATCTTAAAAAAAGCTAATCGAAAAACACCCCTACCTATGGGAGCCTTTCTTATGCCTTCCTTATTAATTTTTCTTTACAACGGAGAGGTCATTTGGAGTTGGTATATAAATCTGACTTTGTTTGGGTTGTAAAATAGTTTACAACAAATAAAATTTTGTTAATTAGTTATTCATTACAAACCCCCAAAGGGGACCCTTCGGGGTTAAACAGTTATAATTCATGCCAGCAGAACACTCCGAAGGTCTCGATGATATGATGATGGGAAATGTCTCAGAAGGAGTTTCTGAATCTGATGAAGTCTTTGCGGAGAGAGTTCGACAAGCTCAAGCGAAAATCAAACAAATAAAAAAAGACGAAAAAAAATCTAAAAACTTCGACACTAAACTTTCAAAAATAATTCCACAACTTTCACCTTTCCTACTTGATGTTGTTGTTTTTTTGATAGATTTCGAAGTACCCAGCCTTACGGTTTTGGCTATTATTTCACTCGTCCAAGATGATTCTGGTAAAATTTGCTGGAAAGAATTCCATGAATATATAGCCGAAAAAGCCGATTTCTCGGGGGCTCATCTACCAGAACAAATTGAGCAAAAAATTTCTTACTGGTGGACATTTATATATGGAGCCGATCACGTTTCAAAAACAGAAAAAATAAAAGATTTAAAAAAAGAAGATATATTTTTAAAGAAATTTTCACATTATTTAGGAGAAATTTTAGTGACTTTTTTGCGTGAAAATAAAATAGAAGAGTTTGATAAAGTACAACTAAAGAAAATTTTACAAAAATATGAGATAGGACTTTTTAATGATTAATCAAAAAATGCACGAAAAAATAATAATTCTTGATTTCGGTGGACAATATGCTCATTTAATTGCTTCTCGAATCAGACGCGAAGGTGTTTTGGCTGAAATCTATAACCCTGATGAAACGCCCGTAGAGTTTTTTCAAGATGAAAACATCAGAGGAATTGTATTGTCTGGTGGCCCTCAGTCGGTATATGAAGACGATTCTCCACAATGTGATCCTGCGATTTTCAATTTAAAAATACCTGTTCTTGGTATTTGCTATGGACATCAATGGCTCAATTATTCCCTCAACGGAAAAGTAGTTCCAGGGAAAGACTCTGGGAAAGAGTTTGGAAGAGCTGAGCTTGCACACACACAGGAATGTCCGCTTTTTGATAATATTCCAACAACTTCAACCTTTTGGATGTCACATGGTGATGAAGTTTCAAAACTTGGAGACGGATTTGTTGTTGCTGGAACAACTAATAGTTGTGACAATGCTGCCGTTTGGAATAAAGAAAAAAATCTATACGGAATTCAGTTCCATCCAGAAGTTACTCATTCCGAATTTGGAGGAACTATTTTGAAAAATTTCGTAAAAAATATCTGTGGATGCCATGGAGACTGGACTATCGCGAAATTCTTGGAAGAACATAAAGCTGTCCTTAAAGAAAAAATAGGAGCCCGAAAAGTTGTTCTCTTCGTTTCTGGGGGAGTTGATTCAACTGTTTGTTTTGTTCTTCTCGCTAAAATCTTAGGAAATAAAAACGTCGAAGGAATCTTTGTAGACACTGGACTCTTGAGGCAAAATGAAGTTGATTTCGTGGAAAATTCTATCGGAAAACTTGGTATTAAACTAACAACACTCCGCGAAGCTCAGACCTTCCTCAGTAATCTCGAAGGAAAAACTGATCCAGAAGAAAAACGAGAAATTATTGGAAATACCTTTTTGGAGGTACAACGAAAATACTTTGCCCATCATAAATTGGACGAAAATGTACTACTGGCACAAGGAACAATCTACCCAGATACGATCGAAACTGGTGCTACAAAAAACTCTGTAAAAATTAAAACACATCACAATCGAGTGCCGGAAATTCAAAAACTTATTGATGAAGGGAAAGTCATTGAACCTATAGCTGATTTATACAAAGACGAAGTCCGAGCCCTTGGGGAGCTTTTGGGACTCCCCCATCAACTTGTTTGGAGACACCCTTTTCCCGGTCCGGGGCTTGGTGTTCGAATTCTCTGTTCGGCTGAAGAAATGGCTAATAGCGATCTAAATATTGAGAATATAGACAAAAATGTTTATAAAATTTTGCCGATAAAATCAGTTGGTGTTCAAGGTGACTCCCGAACTTATCGACACCCAGCTGTCATTCAAACTGATGAATCGGATCTTGGCCTCCTCGAAAACATTGCCACTCAAATCATCAACCAAGACAATAATGTGAACCGATGTTTGGTTCATCTTGGTGGCAGTCAGCTGGAAAATATTAATGTTTTTCAAACTGATATTAATCCAGCGCGAGTCAAAATATTACAAGATGCCGATCATATTGTCACTCTGGCCCTAGAAAAATATAATTGCTATGAGACTGTCTGGCAATTTCCTGTTGTACTTGTTCCGATGGCTTTTGATGGGAATGGAAAAGAGTCCGTCATCCTTCGTCCAATAAATTCTGTAGATGCGATGAGTGCAAGTGTTGGTAAATTACCTCAAGCTTTCTTCGATGAAGTAACCTCCAATATTCTAAAAGATGAAAATATTTCTGCAGTGTTTTTGGATGTGACAAGTAAGCCACCGGGGACTATTGAGTGGGAATAAAGATTTTAAAGTTTAATCCATTTTACAATTTACCCTAGTTCTATAAAATTTATCCGATGACTTTCAAAGTAAGAAAAATCAAAAACAATCAAAAAAAGGGAGGAATCCTTGGTAAGTTAACAGCTATTTTTGGCAAAAAGGGATCAGTTTTATTATCTGTTATCCCGATTGTCGGTATTTGTTTTTGGGGGTTTTTCGCTTTTATAAGTTCTCCCAAAGTAAAAGATTCAACACGTGGTATTTTTTCCCCACTAAAGAAAGATACTAACGGTCATACAAATATTGTATTACTAGGTGTGGCAGGAGCTGATAGAGAAGGTGGAAACTTGTCTGATTCAATTTTAATTGCTTCAATAAATCCGAAAGTTCCATCAGTTTCTTTTTTAAGTTTCCCTCGAGATCTTTTTGTTAAATCCTCAATCGGAAGCTATAAAATCAATGAAATCTTTGCCAGAGCCAGATCAAAGGCAATTGCTCCTTACGTAAAAGAAGGAGTTAAATCTATGAATGAATTAGATGAAAAAACATTAGAAAAAGCTGATCAACATGGAATTGCTGTTATAAAAGAGGCTTTAACCCAGTTCACTGGGATTGATGTACACTATGGTGCTGTTGTTAATTTTTCAGCCTTCGAAGAAATAGTTAATAGTCTTGGTGGAATTGATATTTTTGTTAGAGAAGACATTGAAGATCCTTTTTATCCAGATGTTAATTATGGGTACCAAACCTTTACTATTCGTAGAGGTCTTCAACATTTAGATGGCGGAACTGCGCTTAAATATGCCCGAAGTCGAAAAACTTCTTCAGATTATAATCGAGCGCAACGACAACAAGATTTATTACTAGCCTTGAGAGAGAAAGCCGCTAGTAAAGAACTTTTAACTGATTTTTCTAAACTAAAAGAATTTTATAGTGTTTTCCAAAAAAACATTAAAATGGATGTAGGTATTACCGAAATAATTGCTTTAGCAAAAATTGGAGTTGGAATAGATTACTCTAATGCACTTTCTGCTGTTTTAAATGATGACCCTACACAAAAAGGTGGGTTTTTGTATGTACCAGCAAAAGAATTTTATGGAGGACAATTTGTCCTACTTCCAAAAGACATAAAAGAAACTCAAAATTTCATTGAACTTTTATTAATTAATCCAGAAGTACTAATTGAAAAAGCTCAAATTGCAATTTTAAATGGTTCTGAGGTTGAAGGAGAAGCTCGTCGAATGAATACACGACTTCGCCGGATGGGGTTCCATGTTATTCAAATAGGAAATTATGAAGGCGATGAAGCTGTTCCTCAAACTTTTATACAAAATATTTCTGGACAAGATTTCACAAAAACAACTGATATTTTGACAAAGATTTTATCAATTTCAGAAAAAGGTTTTGATAGAGAGTTAGAAACTATAAATAGCGAAGATGTTGTAGACCTAAGGATTGTTATTGGAGAGGATGTGGGAAATGAAACTCTTCCCGAAGAAGACGAGCAATCGTAAAATCATTATTTCCCCAAACCCCAAACTTACGAACAGAAACTACTTCTTTTGTTGTATTTGTAACAAAAATCTCATCAGCCGCTAATACTTCTTTTCGAAAAACTTCTCGTTGTTCGACTTTTATGTTTAATCTTTTTGCCGTATTTATAACAGTTGCTCGAGTAACACCATGTAAAACACCCGCTTCTGGTGTTATTAATGCTTTATCTTTAACAATAAAAACATTGGAGATATTTCCTTCTCGAAGCACTCCTTGTGTGTTAAAAAATATCGTCTCAAAACAAGACTCTGGTTGCTTGGACATAAAATATTTATAAGCAGGGTTTGAATATTTCGCATTAGAGAAATTTCGTTCAAAAATTTCTTCACAGACTTCTATTCCATTTTCATAAAAGTCTTCTGACATTTCTATTAGCGGAATTGCAATAACAGCATAAAAATCTGAACACAAAAAAACTTTAATTCTTAAATTCTCCCCAGAAACATTATTTATTTCAACTAGTTTTTCTATCTTTTTAGAAATTTCTAATTTCTTATATGAAAAAGAAATCCCTAAAATTTCTGCTGATTTTTCTAACCGATCTAGATGCTTATTTAAATGAAAAATATCTTTTTCGTTATAAGTTCTCATCGTTTCAAAAACCAATGCTCCAAATTGGCAACAATCAAAAAGAGGAGATACCATTTCTGGCATTTCCTCATAGAATTTTCCGTTATAGCAAATCATTTATTTGCAAAGTTTTAAAATTTATTTCTCTGTTTCTTCTTTAGTTTCTTCATCGCTCTCTGCTACCTCTGCTCCTTCTTCATTAGTTATTGCTTCCTCTTCTGTCATTCTTCCAGAAATAGAACAAATCATTGTTTTTGGCTCAAGGTGCATTACTTCAAGCTCTGATGAAAGGTTCAAATCTGCAATAGTTATACTAGAAGAAAGATCTTCTAATACAGAAATATCAACGATTAGATCATGAGGAATATCTGATGGTAAACATCTGATTAAAAGTTCTTCGTGACTTGATACAAAAACTCCACCAAGAGTTTTAACTGCTTCTGATTCTCCTTCAAATATAAGTGGAACATGTACCATTGTTGTTTCTTTCGGATTAACTGCGAAGAAATCAATATGCTGAAATTCTTCTCTCACTGGATGTCTATCGTATGTATGAACAAGAACTTTTACAGATTTTCCATTCACATCAAGATCAATCAACGCTGCTTGTCCTGTTTTTCTGAACAATTTCAAAAACTCAGAATAATCAACTGATATAGGTGTTGATTCAATTCCATGTCCATAAACCACTGCGGGAATCGATCCGTCAGCTCGTGTTTCACGTGCTGAATTTTTAGTATTTTCTCGTGATTTCGTTGCCAATGTATATTTTTCTGCCATTTTTTTAATTATTTTTTTACTCAAAAAAGCCACGCGAGTGTAAGTTTTTTTAAAAATGTGTCAAATTAATGACTTTGAAAGTTTTTTAATAACTCAACAATTGATCAATTGCTATAATTGATTAGCATATCGCTACTCATGAAAAATCACATATTAACCGAACTAAATTCGAAACAAAAGAAAGCTGTAGAATGCCTAACTGGGCCACTCTTAGTTCTTGCCGGCGCAGGAAGTGGGAAGACTCGTGTCCTGACTCACCGTGTGGCAAACCTTATTCACAATGGAGTTAATCCATCTGAGATTTTGGCGGTTACCTTCACCAACAAGGCAGCCAAAGAAATGCAAAATAGGATAGATAATATTATTGGAGCTGATGATATTTTTTCATCAAAACCGACTGTTGGAACTTTTCATTCTATTTGCGTAAGAATTTTACGAAGAGATATTCAATCCTTAAACACTGAATTAACTTCAAATTTTGTGATTTTTGATATTGATGACTCTTTAAAATTGGTAAGATTAATTATGAAAGACTTACGCATTGATGTAAAAGAAACAAAACCTAGGGCAGTTTTAAGCCATATATCCGCAGCAAAAAATCAGTTATTAACATCTGATCAATTTTATGAAGTTTCTGGAACAGATTCTTTTAATCGATTTGCCAAAGCCGTAAAACAAATTTTCCCAATTTTCAAAAAACGGCTTATCGAGCACAATGCACTTGATTTTGATGATCTTTTGGAAAAAACAGTCGAAGTTTTCCAACATGCTCCAGAAGTTTTAGAAAAATATAGAAATATGTGGCAATATGTTTTGGTTGATGAGTATCAAGATACAAATCTAGCACAATATAAACTGATCCGAT
Organism: uncultured Candidatus Peribacteria bacterium; assembly: GCA_964490135.1. Lineage (GTDB taxonomy): Bacteria > Patescibacteriota > Gracilibacteria > UBA4473 > UBA4473 > JALWQU01. The sequence continues at coordinate 2,335 of CAZBBI010000002.1, read as the reverse complement.
TACTGACTGACAAACATCAAAATCTTTGTGTTGTTGGTGATGACCATCAATCAATTTATTCTTTTCGAGGAGCAGATTTCCGAAATATTTTAGATTTTGAAAAAGATTTCCCGAAAGCCACCATTGTTAAACTTGAACAAAATTACCGGTCTACTGGAAATATATTAAATAACGCTAATGCTCTAATCGATAAAAACAGAACTGGTAGAAAAAAAGAACTTTGGACTGACAATTCAGCAGGAGAATTATTAACTGTTGCTGGAGTTTTAGACGAAAAAGACGAAGGCTTTTTTATTGCTAATAAATTAAAAGAAATCCTAG
>CAZBBI010000002.1:0-2004 GCA_964490135.1 uncultured Candidatus Peribacteria bacterium | reverse complement strand
CTAGAAAATTCTAATACAAAACACAGTGACGTTGCCATTCTTTATCGTATGAACGCCCAATCTAGATCTATTGAAGAGGCTTTTATGAGAAACCAAATTCCATATCAAATTGTTGGTGGTGTTCGGTTTTTTGATCGAAAAGAAATTAAAGATATTATCGCTTACCTGCGAATTATTTTTAACCCAAGAGATGATATAAGTTTTTTACGAATTATAAATACACCTAGCCGAAAACTTGGACCCGCGACTTTAGAAGTTTTGAAACATTATGCAACGGAATATGATATGGGACTTTTTCAGGTACTTGAATCTATCGATGAATTGGTGGAATTACCAGAAACCAAACGAAAAGTTCTCAAAAACTTTTATGAAATGATTATAGAATTCAATGTTAAAATTAAAAAAGACCCTATCTCAATACTCCTTGATCATTTGATCAAGGAAATTGATTTTTATAAATATCTAAATGATGGTTCTGCAGAAGGAGAGTCTCGGATTCAAAATGTAAAAGAATTATTTTCAGTAGCCACAAAATATGATAGTGCTGATGATAGTTTGGCTACATTTTTAGAAGGTGTGGCTCTGATTTCAGATTTAGATCATGTGCAGAACACCGATACCGTAACGCTTATGACTGTTCATGCGGCGAAAGGTCTAGAATTTCCGGTTGTTTTTCTTCCTGGATGGGAAGAAAATATTTTCCCATCAAGTTCTTCTCAATTCGATGAACAACAATTGGAAGAAGAACGAAGACTTGGATATGTAGCTATTACGCGGGCCAAAAAAAAATGTTTTATTACACATGCGCAAAAACGAATGATTTTTGGTAAAACTAATTTTGGGAGTGCCTCAATGTTCATTTCTGAACTTGATCCAAACTGTCATGAAATAATCCCCTGTCCTTCAAGTTTTGGGTCAGGACTTAGTCGTGGAAGAAATTTTTCTGCCCAAAATTATTACAACCAGAAACCAAGTTTCTCAAAAACTATTCCAACATCAAATAAAAAGAAACCAGAAAAATTTATTGATTTTAGCTCGCAACCAAAAACAAAAAATGAGGCAATTTTTGGTGTTGCCGAAAATGAAACTGAATTTAATATATCCGACTCAGTTCACCATCCAGAATTTGGGGATGGAACTATTATTCAAATTTCAGGAGACATTCTGTCTATCGCTTTCAGTGGACTTGGAATCAAAAAGGTCGTCGCTAGCGTGACACCCCTGACAAAGATTGATAAGAATGATTCTTAGTAATTTTATTATTTTGAATTTCTCCAATTGCGGTTTTAGTTCTTGATTCTCCAGATATCACCAAATCCATTGAAACCGATTTCCCACCGACAACCATTTTCATGTTTTTAAGATTTCGTTTCTTAATTTTAGAAGGAACATGATGACGAGTTTCAGTTTTTACAAATTTATTCACGTAATTCTTACGATATGTTTTTCCATGCTGAGCTGTTTTATAAGAGTCTTGGGCTCTAAGTTTCCGAACCCCTCTACTCCCTTTCATGCTTAATTTAACATATTCTTTTTGATAAGTTTTTTTCATTTCTTTTGATTTTTCTCTCAATGACAAAATTCTTTCTGATATTTTTTTATTAACTTTTTTGTCTCGATATATTACTGGATTTTGAGCTCTTTTTTTAAATCTTTTTAAAGGCATTTTACCTGAAACATAACCGGCAAAAACTTCATAACCATTATTATTAATATATGTTTTTACTTGTGGCGCTTGCCCAGCATTAGCCCTTTTAACAAAAGCCTTACTCTCTTCTTCTGTCCAAAAGTGCCCCATCCCAACAAAATCTTCTCGAGCCATCCCCGACCAACGACTGTCATCTATTCCAGAAGTAGAAGTTTTTCTTACTCCCAATCTAGATTCTCCACTTGAAAAAGAATCTCTAGTGCTAATAAAATTCGTTGAATCAATATCATCCGCACTTTTGTTTTTAATATTTCCAGCACCAATAACTAAATAACTATTATCAGAATTTTTAATAA
>CAZBBI010000001.1:0-25558 GCA_964490135.1 uncultured Candidatus Peribacteria bacterium | reverse complement strand
GTTTGGTTGGTCCAAAAACTTTGGCTTGATGCGCATTTAAAAATTCAATTTTTGCCCCCATTTTCTCAAGCTCATTTAGGTAAGTTAATCGCCCATCATAAAGTGTTTCAAAAATCATAGATTCGCCTTCACATTGTGTCGCAAGTAACCCCATAGGGGATTGTAAATCTGAAGCAAAAGCTGGAAATATAGCCGTTTGAATTTTTGGAATAGCCACAAGTTTCTTTTTTGTTGGGGCAATTTTTAGATTATTCCCCTCCATCTCAAAATTTACTTCAGCTCTTTTCAAAAGCCCATAAAAAGAAAATAATTCAAAATGATCAACATTTTTAATTGTTAGGTTACCGCCAGTTAAGATTGTGGCAATAGCGTAAGTTCCGGCTAATATTCCATCTGGTGGAATTTCAAACGTTCCGCCTTTAAGGTCTTTCCAGTTTTTTCCTTTAATTTTTAAATGGTGAGTACCAATACCTTCGATTTCTGCCCCCATACCAACTAACATTCTATGAGTCCCTCCAACAACTGGCTCAGAAGCTGCAAATAAAATTTCTACATTATCTTCTACTCCTGCCGCAAAAATAGAAAGATTTTCAGTTCCTGTTACCGAAGCTTCCGGAAGAAGAATTCTTTTGTTTTCAAAATCTTTTCGAGAAAACGTTCCAGAAATTTTTTCATCATTTTCTACAACATTAGCTCCAAGTATATTAAACCCATCTGTATGAATGATATTTGGTCTCGCCCCAAGTACACATCCTCCCGGTTTCAAAATTTCACATTTACCACATCTAGCTAGAAGTGGTCCCATAATTAATATAGAAGCTCGAAATTGTTTAACTTCATCACAATCTTTTAATTTTGTTGGATCAATGTTTTTTGCTTGGATTTCAACAATTTTATTTTTCTTATCCCATGAAGTCTCTACTCCAATTTTATTAAATATTTTTAATAATAACTTTAAATCAGAAATCTCTGGAACATTTTTTAAAATACATTTCTCTCGAGTAAGAAGAGCCGCACAAAACATCTTTAGTGCCGCATTTTTTGCTCCAGGAATATTGATTTCTCCAGAAAGCTTGTTTCCGCCAGTTACTTTAAAATATGCCATATTTTTTTAATTAATTTTCTGCCAAAAAGGTCTCTACATCAATTGCCGCCATACATCCTGCACCCGCAGCAGTGATTGCTTGCTGATAACGATAGTCTGCAACATCTCCTGATACAAAAACTGATGGTATATTAGTTTTCGTATGATTCGTAACATCTATATACCCACCTTTTCCAAGATCAATTTGTCCTTCGAGGAATTTCGTATTTGGAGTATGTCCAATTGCCATAAACAAACCATTTATTTCTAATTCTGATTTTTCTTCAGTCTGTGTGTCGGTTAATTCTACGCTTGATAAAATTGGTTCTCCACGAAGATCTGAAACAGATGTATTCCAAATTATTTCAATTTTCTCATTTTCTTTTACACGAGCAATCATTGGCTCACTGGCTCGAAGTGCATCTCTTCGATGAAGCAGATAAACTTTTGAAGCAAATTTTGTCAAAAACATTGCTTCCTCACAAGCAGAATCACCCCCACCGACAACTGCTACTGTTTTTTCTCTGAAAAAAGCTGCATCACAAGTTGCACAAGCCGTATATCCCTTTCCCCAATACTTTTCTTCTCCTTTTTCAAGATTTAACCATCTTGCCGAAGCTCCTGTCGCAATAATCACACTTTCTGTTACAAATTTTTCATCTCCAACATAAAGTTTAAGATTTTTTTCGTCAGAAAAATCTACTCGATCAATATTTTTAAATTCTGTACGAGCTCCAAACTTTTTAGCTTGTTCCCGCATGTTATTTATAAGTTGAGGTCCTACAATCCCCTCTGGGAATCCAGGAAAATTCTCTACGTCTGTTGTCCCCATTAATTGCCCACCTGGAGCAGTCCCTTCAAAAACCAATGGACTCAGATTTGCTCTAGCCGTATAAATAGCTGCAGTAAGTCCTGATGGACCTGATCCGAGAATAATACATTTTTCTTTTTTCATTATTTTCTTTATTTTAGTTAATTGCAATTCTGATTATAAAGATAAACTGAAAAAGACCAATTAAATATGATGTGATTAATAGTTTATGAAGAAATTCTTCAATATTAAAATTGTTATTTTTTTTGAGGCACACTTTTATCATAGACTACTTGATTTCGCCCATTTCCTTTCGCCCTATAAAGAGCCTCATCTGCTGCTTTTTGCAATGAATCAGCCCCATGCGTATCATGTTCTTTGGAGGCAGTTGCCACCCCGATTGAAACAGTAACATTTGGTAAATTATTTTGTGCGTTGGTACAGGCGTTTAAATCAAGCAATGAAACAGTTTCAAGTATTCTTTCTGCTAATATTTGAGGATCCCCACCCTTACAAATTACAATAAATTCCTCTCCTCCATAACGATAAATTTTTTCTCCTGCTCGAACATTTGTTTCAATAGTTTTTGATACTTCACGAAGAGTTAAATCACCTATATTATGTCCATAATTATCATTAAATTTCTTGAAATGATCAATATCAATAAACAAAAGCGCTACGTTTTCCTCAGTTCTTTCTGATTCTCGTAAATTATCTTTAATATCATCATTAAAGGATCGTCGATTATAAAGACCCGTGAGCCCATCCAAAAGAGCTAATTCTTCTAATTTTTCATTTGTTCTTGCCAACTGAGCCTCACTTCTTTTCACTGCTTTAAGTTTTTCTTCTACGTCCAATCTCTGCCTTCTTTCTATCCCGGTATATTCAATTGCAATTGCTTTTTCTTTTTTCAAATCATCTACAACCATTAATAAACTCTTTAATTGTTCTTGCATTTCTTGTACTTGACTCATTACAAAATCAATAGCTTCTTCCGGTTTATTGTTTTTCTTTAGTGATTTTTCTTGATTATCTAATTGCTGTTCCAAGAGCTGTTTTTCTTGGTTCAATCTTTCTGCAAGTTTTTCTTTTGTTACATATTCTAGAGTTCCATTTGTAATTACAAATGTCCGACCGTCTTCAAGATTATAAAAGGAAGCTTTTCCTCGAGAATCTCTAATTATCTCTCCCTCTCTATAGCGGAAACTGATTTCTTTTTCAGGGTTTATTCGATCTTTAGTTGGAGCCTGCCTTATAGCAGAATCACGATTTTTTAGCATAGTTTCATCTTGTATTATTGTTACCTCATCTTCATCTGTACCACTTTGGTCTTGTAAACAGTTAAAGGTTTTATCTAAGATAAAATGTGTCCCGGTTGTACCATCCTCAGAAAGAATAAAAAAACTAATATAATTTTTTGTAGGTATATTTTATTTTTCATTAGCTTGTTGGGTAACAATTCCAATATTTAAAAGATTTTCGCCTATATCTTCCGGTAATTCACTAAACTCAACCTTTATTGTAGCAAGGGCCGTTGTTAAGCTCATCTTAATAGATTCTCCGCTCTCAAACGCATCTTCATTTAGCTCTGCTAAAATAATATCAAAATTTTCATCAATTGTTTTTTCTTTTTCCATTTTCCATATAAAAATACTTCCTTCTTTCTAATCTTCCGAAATAATCCTGTCAAACTAAAATAAGAATAATCTTTTAGTAGGAGGCAAATACTTAATATTATCTTAATTCCTCACTTTCCTCCACGAGCAAAAACAAGTCCATAAACTTTATCTACTCCAACTTGTTTCAATGTTTTTGCTGCCGATTCAAGTGTTGTACCACTTGCCACCACATCATCAACTAGGATAACATTTGAGGGAATGGTTTCCCCAGTCCACAAAAACGCTGATTTCATATTCTTAACCCGTCTTTCTTTTCCTAACTTAGCTTGTTGTGCAGTTCTTTTTTTCCTTTTGAGGTTTTTTAATATTTTAAATTTTGGATTTTTTTGTTTTAAGGAATTGACTAACATTTCAGCCTGATTAAAACCTCGCCAAAATTTTCTTGTCCAGTGCAGTGGAATTGGAATTAAAACTGTATTTTTTAAAAACTTTTCAGGAATATTTTTTAAAATTTCTGTTGCCATAATATCTGATAAATCTTTAATTCCTTTATATTTAAAATTAGTAATTATTGTCTCTGTTGGAATTGAAAAATATTTTGTACTAGCAAAAACATCATCTAAAAACTGAAACGTAGCAGCGTTTAAAGGTGCTTTTTCAAATTTATAATGAGTTTGACACAAATAATCTCCTTCTTTTTTACAAACCAAACATTTGGGGGGAAATAATGCTTCAAAAAACCAGTTTAAATGATATTTCATAAGTAATTTAAAAAGTTAGTAACAACTTCAATGAAAAAACTTAATATAAATTATCTCTGAATATCAAAATTACCACTAGGCTTTTCTCCTGTTTTAACCAATCTCTCAATTGATTCTCTTATCTGTCCATAAGAAAGATAATCCAAGAAATTTAATCCAAACATTCTTCCTATAATAGTAACAACAGTAAAACTAAGAATAGTCACAATTAATCCAATAATAGCATATCTAATGGTATTAATAGCTCTTTTTATTTTTTCATCTTCTCCCCCTGAAAGTATAAAAGAAACACCTCCAACAAAAATAAAAACAGCTGATAAAGCTGCCGCTATAATAAAAGCATAAACAATAAACATTTGCACTAGATCCATTAATTCCAAGTTTTGAATCGTTGTAATATCAGGAGACGCCACTGTGTTTACAGAAAGACCTGAACCACCAGTTGTATATCCTGCTGAATCAGATAAATATTCTACATTTGTAGGATATTCAAAATCTGCTGGCACTGCTGGAATCACCATATCCTCTTGCATTATAACTTTGATATAAAATATAAAACACCGTTATTTTAATCCGAAGGCTCAATAACTTTCAAGTTAATTCTTTCATTTTCTCGTGCTCCAATAACACGAACCAATGTTCTGATAGCAGAGATTGTTTGCCCTTTTTTCCCAATAAGTCTTCCCATATCTTTTTCAGGGATTTGTATTGTAATCAAAACACCAAGATCATCTTTTGTTTGATCCAAGGTAATAGTCTCTTTATCTTCACAAAACTGTTCTAAAATATATCGAACAAAATCGAGAGCCTGCTTTTCTGCTGTCATAAAAATATACTATTAGTTTTTACGTTTATAAAAAAGTTTTTATTCGCTTTTTGCTGTATCTTCTTTTTCAGCAACCTCTACTTTTTCTTCAGCTGGTTCTTCCTCTTTAGGGTCTGGCTTGGGTGCTTGCCCCAGGGCATCCTCTTTGCCTTCGGCATTCACCTTATCTTTTTTAGGCTTTGAAACTCGTTTTGCTATAAACTTCCCAGCTTCCTTAATTCCATTTTTTACTAACAATCGAGCCGCTGTTTGTGATGGCTCTGCTCCATTATTAATGTACTTTACAACAGCCTCTTTATCGATAACTAGTTCTCCTTCACCTCCCTTAGTAAGAGGATTGTAATATCCTAATTTTGCAACATACTTTTTTTGTACTGCACGAGCCTTTTCAGCTACTACAACATCGTAAAATGCTTGTTTTTTCCGTCCTCGCCGTGCTAATCTAATTTTTAACATTCATAAAATAAGTTAATTTTCACTCGCGATGATAAGTATATTATTTTTATTGTCAAAAAGATTATTTGATCAACCGAACGAAAATCAATAAAAAAATCCTGAAAAACAGTAAAAAGTCATTTTTTAGTAGATTTTAGACATACTCTTTGGTATTAATAGACATGCTCTTTTTGTATATATCGCCTCACATCTGTGGGGAGGAAAGTCCGAGCCACATGAATAAAGACTTTACGGTTAACAGCCGATCATCACGTGTAAGCGTGATAGGAAAAGTGAAGCAGAAAATATACGACCCCGCTTCGGCGGGGGGTCGATGAAATTTTATCGAGGTCATTCTCGGTAGTGCTTCATTCGCAAGATTGAAGTATTTAAAACTCAAGGTGTGGAAACGCGAGTGGCCAAAATATTAAGAGTTGTATTATTCCAGCTTTGACTAATATTTTGTCTCGCGGCTAGAAACCGAAAAGCAATTTTCGGGAGTAAGATAAATGATATAGTTAACAAAACTCGGCTTACGCAAAAAGAGCTTTTACTTCTCCACACTAATAATCGAACTTTCAAGTTCCCGTAACGTCTCCATTAAAGCACTTTTAATTGATTTAACTTTCCATTTTATGGGACGTTGACTCTCTTCTTTCATATACAACCCACGATCAAATTCAATCTGAATTGCATAAATTTTTTTATTTCCCAAAATTTTTTTCAATCTATCGTTTTTATTTGGATTACCAAAAAAACGGACAACATTCCCCCCGTAAAACAAATGATTTATTTTTACTTCGCTTAGTTCAAGTCCTAGTTTATTCGCTAGGTTTTCTTGAAAGATCTCAGTTAAATATTCTGGAGCTGTACCAAAACAATCCTCATCAACTTGTTCATCTGGAGCACTCGATATAACAACTTTTGGCATTTGGAAAAGTCCTTTCCTTTTTCGGTCTGTTTTTTTTGTAGAACCAAGTATCAAATTCCCAGTATCATGCACATCTATCAGAAATATTGGTTTTCCATCGTTCTCTTTATTTTTAGCAGCTTTTTCAATCGCCTCAAAAACTTTATTATAAAAAGGTTTATAAGATAATTTTAGAATTTTATTTAACCAAAACGCATGAAACCAAGACGTTGTAAGTCTTTTTTCGAATTTTTCAGAAAAAATCCTATTCCCACCAAAATCTTTAAAACGTATAAGTTCTGGAGAATCCTTGACCCTATTTGTATCTCCAATAAGCCTCCCATATTGAGGAATAACCTTTTGTTCTGACGGAACATTTTCTATTAAATATTTCGTTCCATAGTCAGAAAAATTCAACAATAACCGTGGTGAGGTTTTGTAATAAGATGATAATTTTGGAAAAATAGAAAGTGGTATTTTATAACTACCATGTGCAGCTGTCACAATTATATTACTAGGAAAATGTTTTTTTCCCCAAAAAAACTCTTTTAGACCTAGAAATACATTTCGCTTAAGTTTCTTCATTTTTTTCTTTAGCTTAGACTAAGAGTAGATTAATCTCCAGATTATACCAAAAAAAACGAGAAAAAACGAGAAAAAATGATTTCATTTGCCATTAGACGTGTTTTTTTCTAAATTACAGTGGCTATTTCCTCAAAAAGTTATGCAAGTACATTTATATGATTTTCGATGGAGCAATGATTCTGAATTTGAATTTCAGGCAGCTTTAGAGAACCGATTTGCAAAAAAACCATTAAAAATTGGAGATAATCTTTCTATGGCACTTAAATCAGATGTTTCTTGCGCTGGAAGTGTTCGAGACGGAATATTTCAGCCTTGCCAAAACCAAACACCGGGAAAGAAAAAATGTGAGTTTTGTCGCGGTCGAGAAGGAGGATTTATTTTTACTAGTTTTGATGGATTCAATACAGCAAATTATACACCGGAAGATTTGGCACAAATACAAGGTCCACATGTAGTCTATTTAGCCCTTTTTGATACCAATATTATAAAAGTTGGAGTAAGTAAATTAGAACGAAAAAGTTTGAGACAAGTCGAACAAGGAAGCGAAGCAACGCTTTATATAGCTCAAACAACTGACGGAGTTATGGCCAGACAAATAGAAACACTTTTTCGAAAAAGTGGGCTTATAGATAAAGTTAATGCTTCAACAAAAAAGGATTTTATTTGCCCAGAAATCACAATAGAACGGACCGAAGAAGTCTTACGTGATGTTTTTGAAAAACATAAAAATTGTTTAAATGATTATGAAAATTTAAATTCTTATTTTTTAAAAAATCCTGAATTCAAACATTGGGGAAATACTTACAACCTTGATAATATCAAAAATAACAGCAAATCATTTCATACTATAAAACTACAAAACGGTGAATCTGTTTCTGGTCGTATTATAGCTGCACGAGGGGCTTTTTTGATTTTAGAATTACCTGACGAAATTGTTTCTATTTGTAGCAAAGATTTAAATGGATACCAGGTAGAATTTGATCCAATTCCTCCAGGATTAAAGCTTAATCAAGCCTTTCAGAGTGCATTATTTTAGTTAGAATACCATGAATATTATTACTATTTCAAAAGACGGAAAAAAAGAATCTCATCACATATTGAGAAAAGACTTAGCACAAGAGCTTGGTGTTCATCTTCGTGATTTGCGTCCAGTTTTTGTGATGAAACAAGTGGCAACTATTATGACTCGAGAACACGCTATTATTTTGAATTTTGGAGAAATAAAATTGGTATTAACCGCAGATAAAGTTTTTGTTTCAAATATAAGGCAGCGGGATATAAAAGACTTTTTTATACCAAACCTGAAACAAACAATTGAAGAAAAGAATGACAGATCTAGTCTGTTTGAGTTCTTAGTTTTAGAATTTGCTCTAAACTATAAAGCCAGAAAATCATTAAATAAATTTCAAAAGATTGAAACGTCCGTTCAGGGGCTTCTCGATAAAATAGAAGAAAAATTCACTGAAGAAAGTTTGTGGGATTTGTTACGACTTAAGAAAAAAATCTCACGATTTAAAATTAATGTTGAAGAAAACGAATCAGCCGCTTTAGAAGTCTTAGAGGACGAAGAAGAATTGGCAGAATTATATTTGAGTATAAAACAAAAAGAAACAGATGAGGTTGAATCAATTCTAGAATCTTATTTGGAACAAATTGAGGACATTAAACACAAACTTTTGGGGCTAGAAGAAGATATTGACGACACTCAAGAAATCATAACTCTAAAATTAAATACCCGACGAAATTCTATTATTCGATTTGATCTTATCGCCACAATGGTGACCGGAATATTAGCTTTATTGGCTCTTTTTACAGGTATATTTGGAATGAATATTTCCAACAAAATGGAAAACTCTCATCTAACATTTATCCTAATAAATCTAGGATTATTCGTTTTATTTATTATTTTATCTTTTGGGTTTTGGTTATTTTTGAGAAAACAAAAAATTATTTAAGCTTTTGTTTCATTCCCAAAAAGAAAACTATTGGCTAAAAATGCCATAGCTGGTAGGGAAAACCAAAATTGATAATAGTCTATCAGAATTTGAGCAAGAAAACTTTGCTGATATATTTGAATATCTTTGGCATAAAGCATTCCTTCTACAAAAGAATTACCAGAGACATAAATTAAAATTGTTGAAATAAAAAGTGTCGCGGATAGTGCAGAGAAAAGGGCATGAATTCCAAATCTTGCTGCCCAGTGATCATGTTTTTCTAATGCAACGTGAAAACCACTTTTAACAACAAAAACCACAACCGCTGCTAAAAATAATATAATTCGAGTCCAAGCATAAACTTGTTCATCGTGTCCCCCAATCAATTCACGAAACCCAGGAGACGGTGCAATAACAAAGTCTTTAATGATTTTTGCAATACCATCAGCCGTCATAATCGCGATATAGATAGATAGAATAAGTTTTATTGTAGAATTTTGTCCAAGCAAAAAGCTGTAGGCAAACAACATAATGAAGCCAGAAAGTAAAACAAGATTCCAAGTGAGCGCAACTTCCATCAAGTATAATTATTGAGGAATGATGTGTTTTTAGCAATTAAAAATGTTTTAATTGGAAATTAATAAATTATGATTTATACTACCAGCGATTTTTTCTTTAAATTCTTAAAAAACATATAAAAATGAAGAAACGAATAGCCATCAATGGTTTTGGGCGAATTGGTCGTGCATCTGCCCGAATTATTTTGGACAAGCACGCCGACACAATGGAGTTAGTCGCAATTAACGATCCTTCTCCAACTGAACAAACTGTTCACCTTTTTAAGTATGATACAAATTTTGGAACGTATCATCGAGATATTAAAGTGGGCGCAGACGAAAAAACACTTACGGTTGATGGACACGAAATTCAAAATTTTTCAACAAGAAATATTGAAGATCTTCCCTGGGGAGATTTAGAGGTTGATGTTGTTTTAGAATGTACTGGAGTTTTCCGAACAAAAGAAGGAGCTGGAAAACATTTAAAACAAGGTGCAAAGAAAGTTGTAATTTCTGCACCAGCTAAATCAGATGGATTTGCAACTGTAGTTTTAGGTGTAAATGAAGATATTTTAACAGGAGAGGAAACACTTATTTCAAACGCTTCTTGTACAACAAACTGTTTAGCTCCTTTTGCTAAAGTTTTACATGATGAATTTGAAATTAAATCAGGATTAATGACTACGATTCATTCTTACACTACTAGCCAAGTGCTTTTGGATACAGGAGTTCCTGATCTTCGACGATCACGAGCCGCTGCAGAAAACTTGATCCCTGCTTCTACTGGAGCAGCTATTGCCGTTGGGATTGTTTTACCTGAACTAAAAGGAAAACTTAATGGAATGTCTGTAAGAGTTCCTATGCCAACTGTTTCACTTGTGGATTTAGTGGTTAAGGTTGGACGAAATGTTACCAAAGAAGAAGTAAATGCTGCTTTGAAAAAAGCTTCTGATGCTAATCCTAATATTTTAGGATATGAAACAAAACCTTTAGTTTCATCAGATTATAAATGTGAATCTCGATCATCTGTAATAGATGCTTCCGAAACAATGGTAATCGATGATATGGTTAAAGTTTTAGCTTGGTATGATAATGAGTGGGGGTATTCTTGCCGGCTTGTTGATTTAGCAGGAATTGTTTAAATTTAAAGTTTAGAAATAAAAAAAGGAACAATCCCTGTGGTTGTTCTTTTTTATTTGATTATTCAAAAAACGCTTGCTCCATAATTTCCATTTCAAGTTCGGTTCCATGCCAAATTTTGAATTGTTCAAGTGCTTGATGTACTAACATTTTGTCTCCCGTGATAGTCGTTGCTCCTACGTTTTCTGCGTCAGAGAGAAACTTGGTTTCTAGTGGATCATAAACAATATCAAAGACTATGTTCCGTGAAGAAAAGAAATCTTCTGGTACTGGGGATTCCCATTCCTTTAGCCCGACTGAAGTGGTATTAATTATAATATCAAAATCTTCACCATCTACAGCCTTAAGATCCTTAATAGCTTCTATTTCAAATTCCTCAGCTAGTTGTTCCGCTTTAGACGTTGTTCTATTCCAAATAGATAATTTAGAATTTGCAGTTTTAAGAGCAAAAATAACCCCGCGACTAGCGCCTCCTGCTCCAAGTATGAGAACTTTTTTTTCTGATAATTCAGGACATTCTGTCTGCAGAGCCTTTAACGCTCCGATACAATCTGTATTTGTACCCACTATCTGCTCATTCTCCCAATAAAGTGTATTAATCGCGCCTATTTTTTCAGCGGCAGGAGCTATTTTGTCTACTAATTTCATAACAGCTTCCTTATGTGGAATAGTTACTGCTACTCCTGCGTAATTTATAAATTCATCTGTCAGCCAAGCAGACAAATCGTCTGGATGTATTTCTAGCTTTTCAAAACTTGCGTCTATTTCTAGCTCCAAAAACCCAGCTTCATGAAGTTGTGGTGATTTTGAGTGCTTGATGGGATAGCCGATAACTGCAAATTTTTTTTTCATTATCATCATTAATACAAAAAACCGCTGAAATTTCAACGGTTTTTTTATTAACGAAGAAGTTCATAAAATTTATAAAAAATTATACTAGTTCTACTGTAGCACCTGCATCTTCTAGTTTTTTCTTAAGCTCTTCAGCTTCGTCTGGTTTAGCACCTTCTTTGATGTTACCACCACTTTCAGTTAGAGTTTTTGCTTCACCAAGTCCTAGACCAGTGATTTCTCGTACTACTTTGATTACTGCGATTTTTTGTGCACCACAGTCTTTAAGTACTACATCATAAGCTGATTTAGTTTCTTCTTCTTCAGCAGCTGCTGGAGCCGCTGCAGCAACCGCAGCAGATGCTGAGATTCCGTATTTTTCTTCAAAGTATTTAGCGACATTATTCGCTTCAATTACTGTCAATTTTTCGATAGCGTCTACTACGCCTTGTTCTCCTTTTGACAGTTCAACAGTTACAGTTGTTTCGTCTGACATGATTTAATAAGTTTTAATAAATAATTTAAGTAAGGACAATTTTATAAAGTTGTCCCAAATTATGCTGAAGCATATTTATCCGCTTCCTTAAGTGAAAGCGTAATTCCACGAAGACCATGGGTAAGCATAGAATGAATACCTTTTGGCCCGTGACGAAGAGTTGCAATGAATTTTGCATAAGACTCTTCTTTTGTTGGAGTTTCAGCTAGTATAGCCGTAGCTTCATAATCAAGAAATTTTCCTTCAAAAACTGAACCAGAAAAATCAAATTTAGCGGTTTTAGTTTCTTTACTGAAGAAATCTTTTTTAAGTTTTTTAATAGCTGCTGCTGGAGCGATAGCATCTGATTGAGATGTAATAACTGCAACAATTCCTTTTAGATCGTCTGATGAAAATTCAGCGACCTTCATGTTTTTGGCAGCAAGAGCGATAAGAGTTTTTTTGATAACAGTATAAGTCATACCATTTTCTCGTAACTCTCGTCGAACCTCCTGTACTTCATTTACTGTTGGCCCAGAAAAATTAACAAATGCAATACCTTCTGCATTTTTAAACTTTTCTTCCAAAGCGGTAAGTTGAGATTGTTTTTTTTCTTTAGATGTTGCCATAAAATAAAAAGTAAGTTTTTGATTGAGTCAAAACTTACGAGATACTTGGAGCGACCTAAATTAGCAACTTGGTTGAAATTTTCTCCGTCTCGGTCAGATATTTAAGTGATTGCTCACACTGACGGTCTTTGACTTCGAAGGAAATATAATGAAAGAGCAGAGGGTGTCAAATCTTTGTAAATGAGACTTTATCTGCAAGAACAATAACAAGTAGCCGATCCTACAGTTACTCTGTCCATATTGCTTCCACAACTAGTTTTTCCTGGCATACTTCCACAGTCACCACTCCAACCTCGCACCGCATATCCACACCCAGGATCCCAAGGTCCCCAATGAGATCCTTGCTGTCCCCAGTTTTCATGTCTAGTGGAAGAACAATTTTGACCTATGTTGCTGCAGGCAGTAGAACAGGTCCCACCATTAGTTCCAAGACTTACATTCCTATTAGAACAACAAGCTGCTGTATTACAACTTCTACTTGTTGCGGGCTTTCCACCTCCACAAAAACTATCGGCAACAGTTGTACTATCACTTCTCTGACACCAAACTGATCGGTATTGGACACCTCCTCCACAAGATTTAGAACATGCTCCATAGCCTCCAACTTTCCATATATAAGTATAACATGGTGAGATAATTATATCAGCAGGTGGATGCGCTAAGAAACTTGTCCATTCTATACTTTGATTAGTAGGAATAAAATATTCTTTTGTCCCAGATGCTTGAACATTTTTGCAGGTTCCATGGACATCAATTTCTTGTTTTATGACAGAGCCTCTAAATCCTTCTTGAATACTATTAATTGCCCACATTGAAGTGGTAATCAAAAAAAATAAAATAACCAAAATTGATATTTTTATTATTTTTTTATTTATGCTCATCTTTGAGAATCTTATCGTAAAAATCTTAAGCTGTCAATAAAAAAAATTATATAACAATATTAAGATAAAATTAAGAATTATCTTAAAAAAAGAGGTTCGGCTAAATAGAGTTTAGTTCTTTTAGATCAGCACTCTGGATCAAATCTTATAAAAATCAATACAAGACTACAATACTATCTTCATTCTACCCAAACTTTCTTGTGGATCATACTTAGACATAAGTTGATCAAAACATTCTAAAACTAAATCTTTATCCCCTTTTTCTGCTCGATCGAACGCCCCCTTCGGACATTCAAATTTTATTGGTTTATGTTCTAATTTCCGACTTACAATTTCTTTAGCATTTTCGAAATGAATATCATAAATATGAGCATTAGAAATAGAAACCGTTAAAAAACCAACAGGAATTTTTAATTTTTCTGCTAAGAAATGTGCCAAAAGTGCAAACCCGCCTGTATCGTGAGGATTTCCGAGCATCATATCATTCGATCTTATGACAAGGTGGAGACAAAGCTTCCCTCCTATAATTTGTACAGTAAAAGTGTATGGACAAGGGACATTCTTTTTCTTTGTTCCGCCAGCTAGTCCATCATCAGCGGGATCCCACATGAGAATCACTCCATGTCTAGAAGACGGATCTTCACTGAGTAATTTAACCAGTCCATCAACTTGATCTCGTCCAAAATGCTTCCGCCAACGATATCCGTAAGCAGCTTCTACACAATTATTACTTTCTGCAAAATCGTCCCAAATTTTAGTAAAATCCTGAAGCCATTCTAAGTTTCTAGCACCCATAAGAAACCAGATTTGTTCGGCTATAAAAACCTTCAAAGGAATTTTCCGCAAAGTTAAAAGTGGAAACCCTTTAGCAAGATCAAACTTCATCGTCATACCAGGAAGACTCTTACATACATGACCAGTCCTCTCATTCACCTCCTCATATCCATTTTCAAGAATATCCTTCAAAATTCCCTGATACTGTATATCAAATTCATTCATAACAAGCTTATGATATTCTTTTTATGTAAAATTTCCTAGTATATTTTAGTCTTTCTCACACACTAAAAGTTGTAGATAGGGGGCATTTGTTCCATTTATATCCCCAGTATTACTAAGAACAATTCCAGTAGATTCCGTTGAGGAATCATTAAAAGTTGTTCCACTTGGATTCCTAGATATACCCCAATTAACACCACCGGTACCAACTATTTGCTCGATTCCATGAGCATGACCTGGATCATTCACCACGTGAGTATGTCGCCCTACTTCTCTATTTTCTAAATTCGTTAAAGCGTTTCCCACAGAGGCTCCCAAACTACCACCGGAAGGTAACCCTACCATGTATCGCCCTTCTGCCGCCACCAAAGATGACCAACCAGATGGGCAACTTGATAAATTAAAATGCATAACCGCTCCAGTTGGTACATTGGCACCTATATTTGCAGTATTTGTTGCAATATTCGCAGTATTTGTTGAGATATTCGCATTATTTGTATCCATTTCCATCATAAGACCCCACAAATCATCAATTAACAAATCCCATAATGATTTTGTCAAAAAAGACCCGACTGCCACTCTTGGAGTAGAGATATTATAGGCAAACGTTACATTTACAAAAAGAACTCCTATAAGTGTTCCATACATAATTTTTTTTGAAATCGAAGATATTTTTTTACCCAATTTAAATTTCTCTCTAATCTTGGTATTTTTGAAGTTATGCGAATATGACATCATATTTATATTAATTTTTCTTATTAATTTTATACCTTTAAAAAATCTCGTCTAGAGCACTTAGATTGATTTTTTTTGATGTTGGTTTTTTGTGTTAACCTGTGAAAAACTAAAAAAGAATTAATTCTTTTTTAGTTTGTGATAAAATCTCTGGACCGTTTTTCCTAATAACCAAAAGATCTTCTATTCTAATCCCAAAGTTATCAGGATAGTAAAGACCTGGTTCGCAGGTAACTATTTGGTTTTCAATAAGTTTATCTTTGCTTTTGATGGAAATACTTGGAATTTCATGAATTTGAAGCCCCACACCATGCCCCAGTGAATGTGTGAAATATTTTTCTTCTTCCCCTAAACTTTTACGACAAAAATTCTCCAAATCTTTTATTTTTTTCCCAACTTTATATTGAGCTAACACTTTTTTTTGTGCGTTTAAACAAATATTAAATTTATTTATATAATCGGCTTTAGCCGTCCCAAAAACAAAATTCCGAGTCATATCAGAATGATAACCTTCAAATTTTGCACCACAATCTATCAAAATATTATCTCCTTTTTTTAGTTTTTTTTCTGAAGGATGATGATGGGGAAGCGACGAATTTTCTCCAAATGCCACAATCGCATCAAAACTAATATCAAATTTCCCGTTATCTCTAATTGCGTGTTCTAATTCAAACGCAAGTAATTTTTCCGTAACATTTTCTCTCAGTTTAGTTTTCAAAAAAGGTATAAGTAAATCATCTACATGATTTTGAGCTATTCTAACTTTATCAATCTCAATTTCTGTTTTTATTGATCTTTTTTCTTCTAAGAAATTTGTTTTTGGAAAAAATTTAATATTGGGAAAAAACTTTTTATATTTTTTCAAATCGGCAAGAGATGCCAAATCCTCTATCCAAAACGATCCTGAAACTTTTTCGCCAAAATTTTTCTTAAAATCTTTATCAAAAATTTGGAACTTCCACTCTTTAGTCTGCCCCAGGGCATTCTCTCTTGCTTCGCAATTCACCTTAAGAGTTCTTTTCGCATTTTCTGCATACCGACCATCTGAAATAAGAATTTTTTCACCATTTTTCTTCAAAAGAACTAAGCCAAAACTACCCTTAAATCCGGAAATCCATCTGATGTTTTCTGGCGTGGTAACCAAAATCCCATCTATGTTTTTTGTGAAATTAAATTTAATATTTTCCATTTAATGCTTTTCTATGAATTTTATAATCAGGATCAAGACTTTCAACTAATTTCCAGAATTTCTTAGAATGATTCATTTCTAATCGATGACAAAGCTCATGAATCACAAGATAGTCTATCACGTCACACGGCTCCTTCATAATTTTCCAATTGTAACTTAAATTACCTTTGGAACTGCAACTCCCCCACCGAGTACTTTGCCCACGAATAGTTATTCTCCCAAAGGAAGTATCTAGCTTTTTAGAAAAAGATTCTGTTCTTTCTTGAAGATATCTTTTGGCTTCTTCTCTGTAAAATTTTTCTATTAAATCCAAAATTTCTTTTTTATTTTTTGTCTTTAAATAAATAACTAAGTCTTCTGACCTTTTTTCATAATAAGATTTTTTATTTGTTTCCTTTATTTGCAATCGAAACTTAGCTTCTCCCATAAAAAAAACAGCCGCTCCATCTTCTACTGGAATTGACGGCAAAGCATTTTTTGATTTTTTAGAATGCTTCTCTATCCAATCTTTATGTAAAGACGCAAAAGCTTTCCCCATAATTTCAGGAACAAATTGTGGCAAAACTAACTCTATCCCTTCGGGTTTTGCTACTAGTTTTATTTTTTTTGCTCGAGAACTTCGACGAATTTTATAGTTATTCATAATGAAAACGACATTGTGCAATAATAATAGTATCCTCTTTAATTGTATATATTAATCGATGCTCTTCTGTAATTCTTCTAGAATAAAATCCACTATAATTATACTTTAACAGTTCTGGTTTTCCTTTTCCCGAAAATGGACTTCTTTTTATGTCTTTCAAAAGCTGTCCAATTCTTTTGAGGATTTTTTTATCATACTTTTGCCAATGACAATAGTCTTCCCAAGCTCTACTATGAAAAGCTATAATCATTTTATATATCTAAATTATGAGTACTAAATCGCCCTGCTCTTATATCAGAAATAGCAGTATCTAACCTAGATTTATTCGCTGGCGACGACATCAAATAAAGAGTCTCTTGAAAACTTTCCCATTGTTTTAGGGGTAGCATAACCATTGCTTCCTGTTTTTGTGTTGTAATAGTTATTGGTTGTCGACGATCCCTCGTTTGCTGAATATATTCCGACATATTTTTTCGAAAATCGGTTGCAGAAACTATTGTCATTATTTGTACGTATTTAGGTACGCATAACCATACAGGAATAACAAACAAAAAACAATCTTTTATTCAAAAAATGCCAAAACATCTGAGTCTTTCACATTTTCTTTTTCTCCTGTTTTCATATTCTTAATTTGCACAACTCTGTCTGCCAGCTCGTTCTCGCCGATAATGCAAACGTATTGCACTTTAATTTTATCTGCATAATCAAGTTTCTTTTTTAGCTTCTTTTTTTCAAGATAAACATCCGTTTTATGTCCTGCTTTTCTTAGTTTTGAAGCTAGTTCAAGACATTTTCCAGCTTGGTTCTCATCAGCCGGAACAAATAAAATATCTAAATGCGACACCATTGCATCATCTAAGATATCCAGCTCTAGCAACTGACTAAGTAGCCTCGTAAGTCCAATAGAAATTCCAACTCCAGGCATTTTTTTATTAGTAAAAACAGAAGCCAAATCTTCATATCGTCCTCCCGAACAAATTGACCCCAACCCTTCATGACCTATTAAAGTTGTCTCATAGACTGTACCAGTATAGTAATCAAGACCTCGCGCAATCCGCAAATCTATAACAAAATTATTTTCGTTAACAGACATGTTGTTAAGTGTTGAAACCACCTCTTCAAGTTCTGCAACACCTTCGCAAAAACTCTCACAACCCCCTATCTCTTTGAGCTTTGTCACAACTTCATCATTACTTCCTTTGATATTTATAAAATCAAATAATTTATCTATATTTTCTCCGTCAATTCCAACTTCTAATAATTGCTCAACTATTTTTTCTTTTGGTAGTTTTTCTAGATCATCAACTATATCTAAAACTTTTTTTGCTTCATCTGCTGACACGCCTAAATCAGCAAAAAATCCCAACAAAATTTTCCGATTATTTATCCGAACAACAAACTCATTATTTGGTAATAATTTTTTAAAAATTTCTATAATAATCGCCGGCATAAGTCCGTCATTTGCCACCGAAAGATTTTCCATCCCAATAATATCAATATCACATTGATCAAATTGCCGGAACCGTCCTTTTTGTGCTCGCTCCCCCCGAAAAACTGGACCTATCGCATATCTCTTAAAAGGAAAAGTTAGTTCGTTTTGGTGTCGTGCCACATAAAGAGCCAACGGAACCGTGTGATCAAACCGCAAAGTATTCCCCGAATGAGAACTATCTCCATCACCATCCATCACTCGTTTGAGTGCATAGATTTCTTTTGGATTACCACCCTTTCCAAGTAAATTTTCTTCTCGTTCCACAAGAGGCGTAGTTATTGGAGCAAATCCATAAGAGCTAAAAGTTTCAGCAATAACTCCTATCCATTGCTGTCTAACTCGTTCTTCAGCAGGTGAAAATTCTGGAAACCCAGACGGCGTCGATGTGTTAAATTTTTTTCCCATTACTCAAATTTTAAGGAATGTCGGATAAATTACTAATTAATCCAAATCAAAATAATCAACTTTTCCAATTTTATGCGGTAGAATCAAACGAATTTTCCCTCCTTTTTTCTTTTTATCATGAGTCATCGCTCCAAAAATTGAGGCTTCCTCAAAATCACATTCAAGTTCGATTTCAAAATGATTAAAGATATCCTCAATCTGATCAACTAAATCCCAATCACAAATACCTTTTTCTGCAGCAAATTGTGCCGCCATCACACATCCGATCGCTACCGCCTGACCATGTGGGATTTTAAAATTAGAAAGATGTTCAATCGCATGACCAAAAGTATGTCCTAAGTTTAGATAACCACGAATTCCTGCTTCTTTTTCGTCTTTTTCTACGATTTCTTTTTTAATATTTATTGAATCTGGAATTAATTTTGAAATAGTTTTTAAATCCAGTCCTTCTACTTTTCGCAAGTTTGAAAAATGATCAGGAGAAGTAATAATCCCGTGTTTTATCATTTCACAAAGTCCATTTTTTACCTCAACTTCAGGAAGAGTTTCCAAAAATGTTGGACAACAAAGCACCTTTTCTGGCTGATGAAATGAACCAATAAGATTTTTCCCATGTTCACAATCAAATCCTGTTTTCCCTCCCACAGAACTATCTACCATTGCCAAAAGTGTGGTTGGTACTTGAATAAAAGGTATTCCTCTCATAAAAACAGAAGCCCCAAATCCAACCAAATCTCCATAAACACCTCCCCCAACAGCAACCAAAACCGCCTGTCGATCAAGGTTCAGCTCAAACGCTTTATCCAATATTTTTTTCGCTGTATCCCAAGTTTTTTGTTCTTCTCCTGCTGGCAAAACTAATAAATTATCTCCAAATCTTTTTAAATTTTCTGTAAAAAACGGGCTTTTTTCCAGAACATTTTCATCAGTTATCATTAAATATTGACGATCCCCAATCTGAGCCATCAAAGATTTTTCAAGCTCCGAAAACTCATTTAAAAAATCAATATCATACTGAGTTTTTTCTGCCGGAATGTTAATGTTAATGGGTTTCATGTTTGAAATATTTTTTAGAAATCTAAATCGTTTTTGGATCTGACGGCGTAAGCTTCCAGTACTCCTGGGTGTTGGTGTAAGTTTTTGAGTACTTTATCAATTGAGTTTTTCGGTTTAAGCCTAATGTTGAAATTCAGAATCAGAACTTTTCCTTTTTCCCGAGATTCTACATTTAAGAGTTGATGTTCACGAAAAGATTTTTTCAAAAATTGAGCAAAATTATCTTCTTTGTATGTCTTTGTATCTGTCTTACAGTGCAATATATAATCAAATTTTGGTAGTTCCCCAAATCCAGTGTGATAAATTATCAAAACTAAAATCAGCAAAAATGGAATAGAAAAAGCAGCTACCCATATCGCCCCGGCGCCAATTGCAAATCCCGAAACCAACGCCATAAAAATAAAAACTAAATCACGTGGATCTCTGATAGAAGTTCGAAACCGAATTACAGAAAATGCTCCAAAGATACCAATTGCTCGGGCAACGTTTCCTCCAATAACAAGCAAAACAACTGCTGTAATAATTGTAACTAATAATAATGTACTCGTGAAGGACGCTGAATAGGAAAGGTTTCTATGTGTTTTTTTGTAAACAAGAGCTATGAAAAACCCCGCCAAAGCTGAAGTAAACAAAACAAGTAGTATTTGCTGAGGACTAAGCGTCAAATCGACAATTTCTTCTAAATTAAACATTTTTTTGTTGTAAATTAAGTGTTTCTATACCAGTACAATACTTAGAAAAACCAGATGATTCTAGTTTATAGATATCTATTATATTTTTAAACCAAAGTGGCATTTTTTCTATAAATTTTGCCTCCATTATAACTTTTTTCTCATATTTCTTTTGTTCATTTATAGATGAATATCCATCTGCTTCAATTTCTGAAAAAACCAAATCATAATCAAATGTAACGCGAAACTGAGAATTTAGAGAATGGGTAAAAGGTTTTCGCTTACAACCAACCCAAACATTTGCTTCTAGTTTGTTTTCCCAATGCCAAGCAATAGCTTCTTCGATGAAATCCTTGTCCCAATTCTGTACCTTTAGGGACATGGGGTCTTTTAAAAAACCTTTAAAATCATCCACACTCAAACGTTCTCTATCTTTTATTATAACTCCATGTTTTTTCCTTTTTATCTCCAAAAAACCAAATTCCCCGTTTTTGTCATAAAGACGAAAACGAAGTTTTTTTCTAAATAAATCACCATTAATTACTGCTTTATAAGAATTAAGACCTGGTCCGTCTGTATACAAGGAATAACATTTATAATACTGTTCTTCTTTGGCATATTCGTCCCATTCCATGTTTTCTAATACTGATGGAATGATTTTATCAGCATAATTCTCTGGAATAAGGTATTTTACCTCAAATCGCCTAAAGTGTTTTGTTATTTCTTGTTTCATGGAATATGTTTTCAGTTTACTTTTAGACAAAATCATTACAATCAGAGTAATGAAAAAGAAAATCCTTATTACTGGTGGAGCCGGATTTATCGGCTCTAATATTGCGAAAAAATACAATAAAGAAGGTTTTGAGGTCGCTGTTTTGGATAATTTTTCGAGTGGACAACAAACTTTTTTGGATAAAAATATAAAAATATTTGAAGGGAATATCGAAGATAAATCTTTTGTAGAAAAAGTTTTTTCAGAGTTCGACCCAGATATTGTTTCACATCACGCTGCTCATATTTCTGTCCGAGATTCTATTAGTAAACCTGTTTTTGATGCCGAACAAAATATTTTAGGATCTATAAATATTTTTGAAAATGCTGGAAAAAACAACGTAACCCACGTAGTTTTTGCTTCAACGGCTGGGCTAATAAATCAGGAAGATTACGAACTTCCCACGGTTGAAACACAAACCCCAACACTAAATCTTCCTTATAAAATCTCGAAATTCTCAGGAGAACATTATTTAGGCTTTTTTGCAAAAAAATATGGATACGGAAAAACTGTTTTTCGTTACGCAAACGTTTACGGACCGCACCAAACGCCAAAAAGCGAGGCAGGCGTAGTTTCTATTTTTATAAAAAATTTACTAGAAAACGAACCAATTATTTTGTTTGGAAAAGGTGAACAAACTCGAGATTTCATTTTTGTAGAAGATGTTGCTAGCGCACATTTTGCTGCTACAGAAAAAAATATTTCTGGCTGTTTCCATCTTGGAACCGGGATAGAAACTTCTATCAAGGATTTATACGAAAAAATTGTAGAAAAATTAAAAATCTCAAATAAACCAGATACCGGAAAACTCCTTCCTGGTGAACTTTTACGCAGTTGTCTTGATAGCAAAAAATTTCAAAAAATTTCTGGATGGAAACCTGAAACTAATCTAAATGATGGACTTGAAAAAGCTATCAAGTGGGGGCAGAAGTTTTATAAATTATAAATTTTTAATTTAAGAAATCTTCAACGCTACTACTCCTATTATAATTATTCCAATAAGACTCCAATGGACTGGTTTTAGTTTTTCTCCATACAAGAAATGAGCCAAAACTACCGATAACAAAATACCTGAAACACTAATTGCGTTTACAAGTCCCACTGGTCCGTATTTAACTGCTAATGTAAATCCACCAGTTCCGAGTAAAGTAGGCCAAGCTGTTAAAAAAATCTTTCCAAAGGTTTTTAATGAAATTCTTTCGATAGACTTTCCTGTGAATATTTTTCGGAATAAAAGGAAAATCCCTGCAAATACAGCAATCCCTGTTTCCCAAAAATAACCAGATACCCAAGGACTAAGTTCCCGTGAAACTTTGGCCACAAAAAAGACTGAAACAGAAAGCAAAATACTTGTTGAGACAAGAAACAATAATCCTTCTAAAAACCCAACTGGTTTAAGGTGTGGCATTTTTTCTTTTCGAATCCCCAAAGCAGTTGCTCCAACCAAAATCAAAATAACCGCTAACACTTGAGCCTGAGTTAAAAATTCATCTGAAAACAAAACACCAAGAGTAATCGAAAAAATCACAAAAAGTCCCATCTTGATCGCACTAGCAATCCCAACTGAGAAAAACCTAATAGTCCAAAAACTTGCCCACTGAGCGGCTGCTCCTAATAAAGCCGCAATCGAAATTTCAAACCAAAAATCTTTGATGGCGATAATTTCTGAAACATCAACCAAGAAAAGAAGTGGTAGCAGGGAGATAAAAAAGGTAATACTCCGATAAAACCCAATAGACAACGGATCAATTTTGCGGATAAAATGAGCCATCAAGGTCCCTTGAATTGTGTACCCCAACATCGAAATCAACGCTAATATCCAAAACATTTTGCTCGAACCTTAACTGAATATAAATTTCTGTCCAAAAAAAGATTTTACTCCTAACTTATTTCAGAGTACATTAAACATAGATTTATCTAGAGATGGGGAGAGGTATGACTCTACGAACCATCAGCAACCGCTTCAAACTGAAGGAAGGTGCTCCACTCATACGGGATGATTATCTTTATATAGGAAAAATTATTCACTCGATAAATTGTCGAGTTTTTTTATTTTAAATAATTCTACAGTTAACATGAAAACATTTTTCACTTCCGAATCCGTAACAGAAGGTCATCCAGATAAGGTCGCCGATCAAATCTCCGACAGTGTGCTTGATGCTTTTTTGGCGAAAGACAAACACTCTCGTGTGGCTTGCGAAGTTCTTGTAAATACTGGACTTGTTGTTGTTTCTGGTGAGATTACGAGTCGTGCTGATTACGTTGATATTCAAAAAATTGCTCGGAAAAAAATCATTGATATTGGATATAATCACGGTGATATGAATTTTGACGGAAATTCTTGTGCAGTACTAACTGCTATTGATGAACAATCTCCCGATATTGCTCAGGGGGTTAATCAATCAGAAAATCATGAACAAGGCGCTGGTGACCAAGGGTTGATGTTTGGATTCGCCATAAATCAAACTCCCGAAAAAATGCCAATTGCTATTTCAATAGCCCATAAATTAACACGAAAATTAACAGAAGTTAGAAAAAATAAAACGCTTAAATATCTACGACCAGACGGAAAGTCACAAGTTTCATTTGAGTTTGAAAATGGTATTCCTACCCGAATTGAAGCAATTGTTCTTTCTTCTCAGCACGCACCAGACGTATCTCACGAACAACTTTGCAAGGATTTAAGAAAAGAAGTAATAATTCCTATTTGTGAAAAATGGATAGACAAAAATACTAAGTTTCATATAAATCCAACTGGGAAGTTTGTA
Organism: uncultured Candidatus Peribacteria bacterium; assembly: GCA_964490135.1. GTDB lineage: Bacteria > Patescibacteriota > Gracilibacteria > UBA4473 > UBA4473 > JALWQU01. The sequence goes on along the minus strand of CAZBBI010000001.1, from coordinate 1,353 downwards.
ATAGGAGGTCCTATGGGAGACTGTGGACTGACTGGACGTAAAATTATTGTTGATACATATGGTGGGTTTGCACGACACGGAGGAGGAGCTTTTTCTGGTAAAGATCCATCAAAAGTTGATCGGTCTGCGGCTTATTTTACCAGATTCTTAGCCAAAAATGTTGTCTCAAATGAGTTAGCTGACAGATGCGAAATTCAAGTTTCTTATGCTATTGGAGTAGCAGAACCTACTTCCGTACTAGTCGAAACTTTTGGTACAGGAAAAATATCTGACGAAAAAATATCAAAATTACTGCAAAACCAATTTGATTTCAGGCCACGAGCCATTATTGATTATCTTGATTTAAAACGACCAATTTATACTCAAACAGCTGCCTATGGTCACTTTGGTCGGGATGATTTAGATTTGCCTTGGGAAAAAATCATTAAGTTAAAAGCCTAATAAATTTAGCTTAATAAGTTAGTAATTTATTAGACTTTCATTAATATATTTTCGAAATTTTTTAATCCCATTTCTATGATGTCCAATCTACGTAGCATTAAAAATACCCAATTTCGTGAGAAATTAAAACTGGGTAAAAGCAAAATATTATATTTCTTAATGGCATTTTTTGTGTTTAGTGTAGACACAGTCTTTGCCGCCCCAGTAGATGACTTTGTTTTCACTGTACAAACAGATAATACTGGGACTTCTACTGATACTGAATTTACGATACCAATAGTTGGCTTAGGCGTTAATTATGATGTGGATTGTGATGATAATGGTGTATATGAAGCCACTGGAGAGACTTCTGGTTATACTTGTAATTATGGTAGTGCTGGAACTTATACTATTCGTATAACAGGTTCCTTCCAACAAGTTGTGTTTAACAATGCAGGAGACAAAGATAAGATACTTTCAGTCTAACAGTGGGGAACCAATTGGACCGCACTGGATAACTCTTTTTATGGTTGTTCTAATTTAGTTATAAATGCAACTGACACACCTCCTTCCGCTATTACCTCTTTTTATAATTTATTTAGAGGCGCTACTTCGTTAGGTGGTGGTACCGGGAATTGGAATTGGAATACAATCAATGTTACAGATATGAGGTACTTATTTAATGGTGCTTCTAATTTTAATAAAAATATTGGTGGCTGGGACACGAGCAGTCTTACCCTTCTGCTATCCGGTTTTGATGGGGCTACGTTATTTAATCAAAACATAGGTAATTGGGACGTAAGCCAGGTTACACATTTATCCAATACTTTTAGAAATGCTTCATCCTTTAATCAAGATATTGGTGGATGGAACACTGGTAGTGCAGAGACCTTACGTGGTGCCTTTCAGGGAGCTACTGTTTTTAATCAAAAC